>DASXEJ010000077.1 GCA_036490175.1 Pirellulales bacterium
CTTGCACCTCTTGCTGATGAATCTCGCGCTCGAACTTCTCCGAGGAGCGACGCGAAGCGTCTTGCAAGGCCGTTTCCAATTGGCCGGCCAATTGTCCACGCAGCGCGGTATCGAGTTCGGGCGTCTTGCGCACGCGCTCCAGCTCGACCTTCAATCCATCGATCACCGCGTCCGGATTGGTGGCCATCTGGGTGCGGGCGTCGTTGACGGCAGTGCGAACCTCGGTCTGCACCGATTGTTGCAACACGCGCCGCTCGCGATCGACCGCGTCTAGCAAGCCGCCGTCGGGTTCATCGGCGGACGGAGTATCCGACAACTCGTCGTGCAGAAGACCAAACTTGATAGCAGGCGCATCGGATCCAGGCTTTCCGGCTTTCTCAGCCAATCGCAATAACGTACCGGCCTCGGAATCAGCTGCATTGATCTCTAATGCCTGAGTGGCCAGCCGTAAGGCATGTGCAGAATCGCCAGATGCCAAGGCGACTCGCGCGAGCCGATCTAGCCCCTTGGCGTCGCTTAGCAACCGGCGGCGAACTTCAGCCAGCCCCTTACTTCCCAATGTCGGAAGGTTCACCCCACCGTCGCGTTGGCCGGCTTCGACCAAGTATTCCAAAAACGAATAGTCTGTGTTCGATTCCGTTGGCGCGAGTTGCCAGCTCAATTCGATAGCACGACCATCGGCGTTTTTTGCATTCAACTTGACAATGGCCGGCGCTGACAACGAGCCACTGCCTATCAGAATCGTATCCCGGTCGAAACGCAGCGGTAATCCGCGGACACCGGAGAGTGCCTGCAAGGGCTGCGGCAATTCGATCGACGTGGGCCACACCACAGGAGCAGGTAGGGCAGCAGCCAGCCAATTGCCAACTTGAGATGCGTTCAAGTCGTCGGTATCTACGGCTAAAACCGCTCCGGTCTGCCTGGCCACGCAGGCCAGCAGGGCCGAATCCAGGCGCGGCCCTATCGCGTAGCTGTTGAACGGCACCTGAAGGTCGCGAAGGTGATCGATTCGAGGTCTTACGACCTCGGCCGCCAGCATACTGGCGCCGCTCATCCCATCGCCGATGTATAGCGCCGCGCGGCGACGCATTCCCTCCTTGACCTCTGCGAACGATTCACCGGCCGCGGATAGAGTAGCCACCATATCCGTCGCGCCCAGAGGCACGCGCTCGCGCAATGCCGCGACCGCCTTCGCCATTTGTTTGCTAGTGGGTGAGACGAATGCCTGTGTCAGCGGAATCGCATTCAGGTCGACAGCCAACAATTGAATCCGATCATCCGGGTGCAACGCGGCCAGTACGGTATCAAGTACGGCGAGCGCCTTGGTGCGATACTCGCCCGCCTGGCTGGCAGATGTGTCAAACAGTATGACAACGTCTGTCGCGACGCGCGGGGGTCGCGTGATAGCCGGCGCAAGGCGCAATACGAAGTACGCAGCGTCGTCTTTTGCAAATACGTCAAGCCTCGCGTCATTAGCGACCGGAGCCGCTACGACAATCGGACCTGGCATAGCCGCCAGTAGGCTACTTACCACGCATGCACTTTGGCATACTCGCTTGCACCATAACATAGTGAGATACTCCCCGAACTTTTATCACAACTGCTTTAGCGCAGACATCACCTTTCATGTTCGCGTCACCACGTCGCCCTGGGACGCGAAGCCGAAACGCGCCGAATAACCGCGCCGCGTCCAACATCACGCCTTTGGCGAAGCGCCTTGCTGGAGGATGGACAGGTATGAACCCACAGCGCCTCAACGGTATTTCCGTCATGCTCCACAGCCTCGACGACAAACACGAATCCGTTGGTACGGAAGTGTCGAAGATTTTCGCAGTGGATATGATCCCGAACCGACCGTCATCGTGAGGGGATGATCGCGTGAGATATCGTCCCGTCCAGCCGGTGATTACACCGTTCTCTTTCTCGCGCCACGGTGGCTCGTTGGCGTGGAAACAACGATACAGATTCGGTTCGAAGCGTTGACCCGAGCAATTCGTGTCGCGAGCGGCGCTTGTGGCTTTCATATCATTCATGGCAAGCTGCCTCACTCATCCATCCCGCCCGCGTGTGACTGGCCACCGCGCGAGCGCGCATAATGTAGACGAGGATGCCAAATGACCACGACATAACGACATCTCGACCCAAACGATGCAGCCACGGGCGAGCGCCACGGGCTGCCATGCCCGCAGGTGAAACGGTGTATGTTTCAGCGGCGGTCTTCGCCGTCGCTTCCATGGATGCTAAGGCGATACCCACAGGTAATCTACCGCCATTGCGTTACAAATCGCTAAGGTGGATAAGCGATTTATCCTGAAAACCACCTCTACCGCCTGGCAATGGCTCGTAAATTGCCATGCTGCGGACACCATTTTGTCGATCCGTACACAGCGACTTCTTCGTCGCTGCCGCCGTCATCATTTCCGGCCAAAATCTCATACTCAATGGACTCCGTTCCTTGGGTGGCAGCGTCATGTCGCTCGTGCGGCTCCTCGCAACAATCAATTGGACTGAGAGCGGATTGCGACGGGCACCTGTCGAATGCAAACGCAACGGCTACATTGTCAAGACGACCAGCTAGGGACAACTGCGTTCGCTTCGGTAGCGCGATTCCCGGCAGAAAGGCCGATCGATGTTTCACGATCTTGCTGCATTTCTTTTTGATCCGTCCGTCGTGGGGTGGTGGGCGTTGATCGTGACGGTGCTCTATTCAATTTGCGGGATGCCGGCCCAGATTTGGAACAATTTCAAGAATCGCCATACGGTACGGCCGTCGTTGCTGTTTGGCGTGTCCATTGCCGCCACTTTCAACAGTTGGGTGTGGTACGGCTATGTAAAGGGGGACACGTATGTGTTCGGATCGAATTGCCCCGGAGCGATTTGTGCGGTAGTACTCCTCTTGCAAGCCCTGTTTTACCGCCCCCGCCAGTGATCCGGGGCACTGCAAGCGGCTGTCGACGAGCAATCGTCCTCATTGGCGTTCTTGTAGTTGACGCCAACCCCTGGCCGTCCGAAAATCGCACATCAGGGGATTGTTCACGTAAGCGCTAGTGGTTTTGCGGCAATGGACACGCTCGTCGACAACGTTCTCGGTTCCGGCACCAATTACGTCACTCTGGCAGTGCCGTTTTTCTTTCTGCTGATCGGTCTGGAACTAGTGGCGGGCCTGGTCGAGCGCAAACGTCTCTACCGCCTCAACGACTCGATCAACGATCTGAGCTGCGGCATCGTGGATCAGATCCTGGGGTTGTTTCTGAACGTGCTGCTGTTGGCCAGCTACTTGTACCTGTTCGAGCATTTCCGGATGCTAGAGATCGCCGATGCCTCGCCGGCTGCCAAATGGGTGGCGGCGATCGGCTTGTTGTTCGGAGTCGATTTCTGCTTCTACTGGTTTCATCGCATCGCGCACGAGTATGCCTCTCCTTGGGCGACGCACGTCGTGCATCATCAGAGCGAGGAATACAACCTTTCGGTCGCGCTGCGCCAAAGTGCGCTCGAGAGCTGCTTTGCCTGGGTGTTCTACCTTCCGCTGGCCGTGATCGGGTTTCCGCCCGTCTGGTTCGTCGCCATGAAGGGGATCAACCTGCTCTACCAGTTCTGGATCCACACCGAAGCCATCGACCGGCTGGGCCCATTGGAATGGGTCATGAATACGCCGTCTCACCATCGTGTACACCATGCCCGCAATCCAAAATATCTCGACAAGAACTACGCTGGCATGTTCATTATCTGGGATCGCTTGTTCGGCACCTTCCAGCTGGAAGAAGAGCAACCCGTCTATGGCATCACCAAGCCGCTACAGAGTTGGAATCCCTTGTGGGCCAATCTGCACTCTTGGGCCGATCTCGCACACGACGCCTGGCATGCGCCGCGCTGGCAGGACAAGATTCGCATCTGGTTCATGCCGCTGGGCTGGACCCCGCCTGGCCTGCCCGAACGGCCGCGGGCCCAGGAGGTCACCCGGGCGGACGTCAAGAAATATGATCCCTACGTGCCATGGCCACTTACAGCATATGTCCTTGTCCATTTCCTGGTCGTGCTGGTGGTGGGTGTGGTCGTTTTATTGCTCGGCGATGATCACGCGCCGCTCGTATCAATCGCTCCGGCAGCGGCGTTCATATTGTGGTCTCTGGCGAATTTCGGCGGGATCATGGAGCGCCGTGGCTGGGCTTTTGTCGCCGAGATCGCGCGCCTGATCGCATTGCCCCTGGTCGCGGCACAATTGACTGATAATGAGACGTGGAGATTGGATGCTTGGAGATTCGCGGCACTGACGGCGTCGATCAGCTTGACTTGCATCTCGGTCATGTGGCTTGTGGGCACTCGCCGACAGTTCGCCACGGTGAATGCAATCCCCGCGCAATCCTCGACGTAATACGATTCGGCTGCCGTTGCGAAGCGCTGACCACGCCTGCGACGTCGCTACGCCCCCAGATAGAACGGTTTGGCAGCGCCTCAGGGAGTTGGCCGTATAGCCTTGGCCGCTTCGGCCTCGATGCGCAATGCTTCGGCGCTTTGTGGTTCATGCTGCTGGCGCCACATGACGCCCTCGCGATAAAACCGCAATGCCTCTTCGTGGTTCCCCAGTTTTTCGTTGATCATGGCCAGAAAGAATCGATCGGCGCTGTAGCCCCCGTTCGCCTTTACGGATTTCTCGAGGGCCTCGGTCGCCTTTGCCAGATCACCGGCTCGGTACAGCGCGGCGCCGAGCGTCCCTTGCAAAGCGCCAACGTCGGGGGCCAAGTGCACGGCCTCTTCCGCCATCGCCACGGCCCGTTGCGGATCGCGATGCCGCTCGTCTCGACAAGTCGCCAAGATCCAGGCCAGGCTGTTGCAGGCGAGAGCACGCCGCGATTGCGGAACGTCGGGCACTGCCAGCGCCTGTTCGAGCAATTCAATCGCGCGCTGGCACTCTCCGATTTCGGCCAATGCCGCGGCGAACGCGATGTGCGTCTCGGTATAGGTCGGCTGAAGTTGCAGGGCAATGCTGAGGTGAGCGATTCCCTGCGGTACGTCTTTTTGCAAATAGAGTGTGCCGAGATTGTTGTGCCCGATCCAGCTTTTGGGATCGCGTGCGACGACGTCGGTGAACAGCGTCAGTTGATCGTCGTAGACAAACGTGCGCTGCCAGGTGAGCACGCCCGACACGATCAAAACTGCCGCGGCCGTGAGTGCGCCGAGCCATCGAGACGAGTCCCCCAGCCGCCGCCAGCCGATAGTGGCAATCGCCGCCATAAGCGCGATCAGCGCCATGCTGGCGTGATATTGAAAATGATCGGCCACGAATGAGTAGCGGAACGGATAGACATTGAAGAAACCCAACGCCGGCACCAGCACGCCCGCAAAAATCAGCACCGCCGCCAGCGGGCCGCGCCCGACTCGTCCTCGCGCCAGCCACAAGCCCAACAACACAGCCAACGCTGCCGCCGGATAGACGTATTGCCACAGGTCATGTGTGTTGATGTCCCAGCGTGGGTAGAAGAAGTTCAGCCCCACCGGCCATAAGAGTTTGCCCGCGTAAAACCACAGCGCATGCCCCGCGATCAGGCATCTGCCGACAAAGCTCAAGTCCCAGGCCGCACCGACCGCGCCCACGGTATTCTTTTCCATCGTCACAGTGACCAGGGCTAGCGCGATTCCGATGACGAAAAACGGCCCCAATAGCGTTAGATCGCGCCAGGAAATCTTCCCTCGCTTCCACCACAGGATCACCAACAGCACAGCCGGCACAGAAACCGCAACCGTCTTGCTCAATAGCGCCGCCACGAACAGTACAAATGCCAGGAAGTACGCCCGCCAGCGAGGCGCCGTTAGGGGCTGTGTTGCGCCGTCGTTCACCGTCTCGGGGGGAGAGAACTGCAAATAGGCCAGAATCGCGGCCAGTGCAAACACGGCCGAGAGAACATTCTTGCGCTCGGTGATCCAGGCGACACTTTCGACTTCGACCGGGTGGACAGCAAAGATGGCTGCCGCCAACCAAGCGCCCGGCAAACCAAGCCGCGCGAGAAGCCGCCACAACAGCACGGCGCCCGTGGCGTGCAGCAACACATTCACCAGATGATAGCCCGCAGGGTGTAAACCCCACAGGTGATATTCGACCCAGAACGTCGTATGGACCAGCGGATAGTATTGCGGTACCGCGCCCGGCTCGAACCAGATGCGCCGCAGTCCGTCAATCGAGTGCAGCGTCTCGTTGGCTTCGACGTAGTAATCGTCATCCCAAATGAAACCGCAGCCGATCGCATGCGAGTACGCGATCAAGGCGAACAGCAGCAACACGCCTGCCCAGGCCCAGGGTAGCCAATACGAGGGACTGTCGGCGTCTTTGCGCGGCACCGAGCGCGCCGCGTTCGACTTCGCCTTCGTGCGGGTTTTGGCCGACATGTTCACGTTGCAGACAGGGGGCGGCAGGAATTCCCGGTAGGAGCATCGCTCCCTAAATCAGCCGGCGATCGATCAGCAGGTCTTCATGCGGCCCAGCACTTCTTCGACGGCAGTCGGCATGGCGCGTGCGTGGCTATTTTCCCAGATAGTTCGGCGCCCGCTTCTGCAGAAATGCCATCACCCCTTCGCCAAAGTCGTGCGTCTCGCACAGCGATTGCTGGGTTGCGGCCTCGTGACGCAGCGCTTGCTCGAACGTGGCCGCCCCCTCGTTGTTGCGGATGGCTGCTTTCGATTGCGCGATCGAAAGCGGGGCCTTGGCGGCCAGTAGCTCGGCGAACTTCTGCACCGAGTCCTCGAACCCTTCCGTTGGGTAGAGATGATTTGCCAGACCCCACTTTTCGGCGTCCTCGGCCGGCACACGGCATCCGGTCATCACCATCTCTAGGGCTCGACCCGTTCCGACCAGCCGTGACAGCGTGAACGATCCGCCGCCGTCCGGCATGAGATTGATGTTGACGAAAATCTCGGCAAAGAAAGCCCGTTCGCTCACCAGGCGCAGATCTGCGGCCAGCGCGATATCGCAGCCAATGCCGGCCGATGCTCCGTCGACGGCCGCAATCACCGGCAGCGGCAGACGCGTCATTGCCACGACCAGCGGATGATAATGATTTGTCAGGATGTCTTTGACGTTAACGCTTTCACCCAATCGCGGTGCCACGGCCTTCAGATCGGCACCGGAACAAAAGGCGCCCCCTTTGCCCGAAATCACCACAACGCGAGCCCCTTCGGCGACGCTGCTCTCCACTTCAGCCCGCATCTGGTCGGCTACCTCGGGCGTGAGCGCGTTCTTGACCTGTGGGCGGTTGAACCAGATCCATTTCACGGAACCCTTGGTTTCCGAGAGCACACTGGGGGCGGCGGTCGCAGTTGTAGACATGATCGTGAACCTCGTGCGCGTGATGGGTGCCGAAATAACGTGGATCGTGCGTCGGGCATTTTCGCCCAGACAAACCTCGAGGTCAACGCGCAGACGCATCGGTCACAGAGGCTTTCATGGTGTCAACGTATGCACCGTTGCTGGCCGGGTATCCACGGGCTGCAGCGGAGTCTAAACGTCAACGATCCTTTGCCGCTTTACACGGCTTGGCAAGCCAGCCGTGGCACCCGGAAATGAAGACTTTTGAAAAACAGAAGATGTCCTGCAAGGCCATCGGATGTGACAGCCACTCAACCTGCCAGCACGGTCTGCAGGCGGGCCACGACAACTTCGGCCTCGCCCGGCTGCAAACAGAAGGGATCGATCGCCAGCCGGCCGGTCCGGGCGTCGCCACTAGCCACATAGATAGGCGGCGAGCCAGCCTCGAGCACGCGAGCGACCTCGATCGCCGAGCGTCTGGCAGTACCAGGCAACTCGATACGGACGATCGGCCACAGGTCGGCACGTTCGACCAGTGTCGCCTGCGCCGTAGGAAGCGTGGCGAGAGCAGCCACGATTTGTGCCGCTGTCTTTGCCAATCTTGCCCGATCGGCTATCTCGTCGCTCGTTACGAAACGTTCAAGCGCTACTAGCAGTCCTACGATTTCTTCCTTGCCAACCTTCATCGCGCGGCCGATGCCGTGGTTCGGGACGCCCGACTGCAACAGAGCAGGATCGATCAGTGAGTCCGGCGGATTCCACAACTCTGGCAGAAAATCGAGATCCCACATCTGTAGCGCGGCCGAGGCGATCAGGCCCCTACGGCCGCAAAGGATGCCCGAGGCTTGCGGACCGCGAATCCCCTTGCCGCCGCTAAACCCTACCAGGTCGGCACCGGCGGCGATGAACGATTTCAGGTTTCCCCGAGGAGGTAGCGCGGCCGAGGCGTCGACGATCACCGGCAGCCGGTGGCGATGGGCCACATCGATAACTTCGCTAAGCGCCAGCGGTGAAAAGCCGACCGAGAAGGCAACGGCCACGGTGCCCTCGCTGATCGCGGCTTCGATCTCCCAGGGCTGTGGATCCCGCGTGCGCTCGGCCAGCCCGACTTCCACTAGCCGTGCCCCCGCGGCACGCAGCGCATGGTCGTAGCCGTTGCGGTGCGATCGGGGAATAATGATCTCGTTGGGCATGCCCGCGGTGTCGGGCAGCCGGTCGATCCGGCCGAAATCGGTGCCGGCCAGGCAAGCCGCGGCGGCCAATGTCAGCGAAGCCGCGGCCCCGGCCGTGACCAGCCCGGCCTCGGCGCCAGTCCACTCCGCGATCTTGGCGCCTGCCACCGCGTGCAGTTGATCCATCCGCACGAAGGATCGCGCCGCCTCGGCCATGGCCCGCGTCACTTCCGGATCCATCAAACTGCCGCTGAGGCGCGTGAGCGTGCCCGCCGCGTTGATAACCGTGGGGACACCGAGTTGGCTGTAGATCGAAGACATGGCGTATTGACCGACCAGCGGACGGTGCCGCTTGCTTTTATGTGCGAGTTCCCTGACCAGAGCATGATTTGCCGTCTGGGGCCAGCATGCTCGGCACGTCAGTTGGTGTCAACGATCCCTTGTCGAGACTTCGCCGCGGTGTTGAACGATCGTAATGACCGCCTTGCCCTCTTACGCGGCGCGCGTATGCTGATGCGACACGGCGCGCTGGTATTGAAGCTGCGACGCCGGCTCTTAGGACCGAATCTTTTGCGGGGAGCCTTCTCTTGCTAGCCGGACACATTCAAGCGCGAGGCAAAATCACGCTGGTCGACATCCCGGAACCGAGCCTGGCCGACCCCGGCACGGAACCAGGGCAGATCCTGTTTGAGCCCCACCTGACTTGCCTGTGCGGATCGGACCTCCCCTATTTCGATTCGTCGCATGCTGAATATCCGCAGCCGGTCGGCTACTCATTGCATGAGATGGTCGGCACGGTCGTGGCCACCAATGGTCAGCGGTTCAAGGCAGGAGATCGCGTGCTGGCCGTGCCCATCCGTCAGCGCGGACTCTACGAGCGTTACACACTCAGCGAGGAGCGGGCCATTCCGCTCGATCACCGCCGCCCGCCAGAGCAGGCCCTCTTGGCCCAACCGCTGGGCACGGTCATCTATGCACTCAAGAAGCTCCCTACGGTGCTGGACAAAGACGTCGTCATCGTGGGCCAGGGGCCGATTGGCCAACTGTTCAACGCCAGCCTGCGCAACCTGGGAGCGCGCGAGATTATCGGCGTCGACAAGCTCGCCTCGCGCCTGGCGACGAGCGAACGAATGGGGGCCACAGCCACGATCGACAGCAGCCGCGAAGACCCTGTCGAGGCGGTGCGAAGAATCACCGGTGGAAACCTGGCCGATGTCGTGGTCGAAGCCGTCGGGCACGACGACCAGGCGCTCAACGTGTGCATCGACCTGTGCACGAAATTCGGCCGGATTCTATCGTTCGGCGTTCCCCCCGAGCGGATCGACGCCCTGCGTTGGAAGGACCTCTTCTATAAGAATATCACGGTTCATACGAGCGTCGATCCGGACTTCAGCAGGGACTTTCCTTTAGCGATGCGCTGGATCTGCGAGGGGCGCATCGATCTTTCGGCATTGCTGACGCATCGTTTTCCGCTGGCCAAGATCCAAACGGCGTTCGAGACCTTCCGCGATCGCGTCGATGGTGCGCAAAAAGTGCTGGTCGACTTCCCGCGCGCTCGCTAGCGCACGCTTCGGAGATCATCGTATGTCGCGCCCACGCATCAGTTCCAAAATCCCAGCGAGCTTCGAAGTCGGCGGGCGCGTGACGTTCACACGCACGTTTACCGAAGGTGACATGTCGCTGTTCATCGGCTCGACCTGGGATGTAAATCCCTATCACACTGATGATCGTTTCGCCGCCCAGACACGCTTTGGCCGCCGCATTCTGCCAGGATTGTTGGCGGCCAGCATGGCCACGCACTTGGGCGGATTATGGGGCTTTCTGGCCACCGAGATGCACCTGGAATTTCTCGCCCCGGTTTATGTGGGAGACACGATCACCCTCGAAGTCGAGATCGTGGCCATCGAAGGCACGCGGCAAAAAGTCAATGCCCGCTCGCGCTGGACGAATGCCGACGGCGTAGAAGTCTTGCGCGGCAGCTTCGCGGGCTATCCGGCCGAACGCGACGATGCACCTGCTCCGGCTGCGGGATGATGGCTTCCTAGCTCTCGGTGCCGATCGGCGGCGCGAAACCACGACGCATCGTGTTTTCGGTCACGGTGCGCGGCACGACGAACTGCAACAAATAGTCGACGCCGCCGGCCTGGCTGCCAATGCCCGACATTTTGAACCCACCGAACGGCTGCCGCGCGACCAGGGCGCCGGTAATGGGCCTATTGAGGTACAAGTTTCCGACCAGCATCTCGCGCTGGGCACGATCAAGGTGCGCCGGGCTGCGCGAAAAAATGCCGCCGGTCAGCGCGTAATCCGTTCCATTGGCGATTCTTATGGCCTCGTCCAGATCGCCGGCGCGCAGCACGGCCAACACCGGGCCAAAGATTTCTTCCTGTGCCAGGCGAGACTCGGGACCGATGTCGGCAAAAATGTGCGGCCCGATATAGAAACCCCGTTGCGCGAGTGGGCCCGCTTCCACGCACAAGAGCGCTCGTCCCTCTTGGCGTCCGATAGCAACATATTTGCGAATCCGCTCGAAAGCTTCGTTGTCGATGACCGGTCCTACCGAGGTGGATGGATCGTCAGCCGGTCCAACCTTCAGGCTGCGCGTGGCTTCGGCCAGCCGTGTAAGGAATTGGTCGTAAACCGTGGCCAGCACGATCACGCGCGAGCAGGCTGAGCATTTTTGCCCTTGGTAGCCGAACGCGCTCTTCACTACACCCAACACCGCTTCGTCGAGATCGGCGTCATCATCGATGATGATGGCATTCTTGCCGCCCATCTCGGCGATGACGCGTTTGACAAGCGGATTAGCCCCGCGGCCCGAGGTTTCGGCGGCGCGGGCGTTGATAGCCAGTCCTACGCTGCGCGACCCGGTGAAAGCAATCACGGCGGTATCAGGATGCTCGACCAGTGCCGCGCCGACGGTCTCACCCGCACCCGGCAAGTAATTCAAGACGCCCGGCGGCAGCTCCACCTCCTGAAAAATATCCAACAGCTTGGCCGCCACAACCGACGACTGCTCGGCCGGCTTCATCACCACGGTATTGCCAGTCGCCAAGGCCGCGGCCGACATGCCGGTGAGAATGGCCAGCGGAAAATTCCAGGGCGCAATGATCACGGCCACGCCGCGCGGCAGATAAAGAAAACGATTCTCCTCGCCGGGCACGTCGACACCACGCTCGGATTGCATGCGGACCGCTTCGCGGGCGTAGAACTCGCAGAAGTCGATGGCCTCGCAGACATCGCCATCGGCCTCGCGCCACTCCTTGCCGCATTCGTAGACTTCCCAGGCCGACAATTCCCAGCGGCGCTTGCGCATCAGGTCCGCCGCACGATGCAGAAATTCGGCCCGCTCCTCGACGGGCCGGGCGCTCCAGGCCGGCAGCGCGCTCCGCGCCGCAGCGACGGCGCGGGCTGCGTCTTCCTTGGTGCCGGCGGCCACGATTCCGACGACTTGATCTTTGTCTGACGGATTGATCGACGTCAGCTGCCCGTTCGTTTCTGTCGGCTGATTGCCAATCCACAGTGGATAGTACTGGCCGAATTCGCTGCGCACTTTAGCCAGCGCGGCGAGCATGGCACGGCGATTTTCTTCCTTCGCGAAGTCGGCCAGCGGTTCGTTACAAAACGGCTCGGACGCCATTGTTGTCTGAGATTCACGGCGCGGCGCGGCGACCGGCGCCGGTGAGGGGCGCCCGCCCTGATCGATCGGATTCATCAGCAAAGTCTCCGGCGAGATGTGCTCGGCAAAGCTCGCTCTCAAGAAAGAATCGTTGGAAGTGTTTTCCAGCAGGCGTCGCACGAGATAGGCCATGCCGGGGATCAATTCGCCGTAGGGCATATAGATTCGCATGCGATAGCCCATGTCGACCAGCACTTGCTTCTCGGGGTCACCCATGCCGTACAGCATTTGCAGCTCGAAGTTGGTCTTCGGCACGCCCAGGTGCTGCGCCACGGCAAGGCCGTGCGCCAGCGAGCGAATGTTGTGACTCCCCAACGCCGGGTGCAGATACGTGTGATGGGTCAGCAGGAAACGGGTCAGTGTCTCGTAGTTGGCGTCCGTTTCCCATTTGCGTTCGAATACCGGCACCGGCCAACCCTGAGAGCGAGCCAGCACCGTCTCGTAGTCCCAATACGCCCCCTTGACCAGACGGACCCAGGCCGGCGTGCCACGGCGCCGGGACCAATCGGCCAGTCCGCGGAGATCGGCCTCGGCATCCTTCAAGTACGCCTGGATGACGATGCCCACATGGGGTGTGCCGCGGAATTCGTCCTCGGCCAGAATCTGCTGAAAGATGGCCAGCGTCAGATCTTTGACCTTGTACGATTCCATGTCGACATTGACAAACGCCCGCGCCTCGCGCGCAGCGCGCAAGAGCAATCGCAAACGCCTGCCGACGCGTTCGGTGGTTCCGACCGGGTCGATCGGATCGAACTGGCTGTCGAGGGCCGAGAGTTTGACCGAGACATTCACACGCGGCAGTTTGCCACCGCCGTCACGATCAATCTGCGAGACCTCGGGCCAGCCATTGACCGTGGGGGCAACGTCGCGGATCAGATCCAGATAAGCCTGCAAGTAGCTGTCGGCCTCGGCCTCGCTGGCCACGGCCTCACCCAGAATGTCGAGCGTAAACGCGCGCTTCAGTTCCCGCTCGTGCAGCGCGGCCGCCAGGACTTCAGCGGCGTTCGTCCCGGCGATAAACCGCCGCGCATGGGCCAGCGCGTTGCGGCGTACGGCGACGGCCAGCGTGCGGCCGGCCAGCGAACGGGCCGTGGCCAACGACAGCCCCAATCGCGCGGCGGCGGGCAAAAACTTCGCCACGTCGTCGAAGTACTCGTGCACGTGGCGCGTCAACGATTCGCTGCTGCCGAGCATGGGGAGCACATCCAGCAGCCGAAACATCTGCACTTTCACTGACTCGTCGCGCATGGCCCAGGCCATGATCCGATCGTCCCACCAGCGACGCTGCAGAATATTCGGCTGGCTGTCGGCCAGATGCGCAAATATGTGCCGGCCAATCTGCTGGGTCGACGATTCGATCGCGTCCAGGTCTTTGTCGGTCCATTGTGCAATCAAAGTCGTCGCTCCACGCGGCGCTAGCGGCCGTGGCCCTGTCCTCGGCAAGAATGCCTGTGGAATCCTATGCCAAGTGGGGCCTGCGCGGCAAACGAGATCGGTTATCGCCGAGAGATCACCGGCTTTTGGGCAGCGCATGGTGTTGCCGGCGCCGCGGCAGCGACTCGGGTCACCCCCTTGCTTTGGGTCTGGAAGAACTTCATAACTTCGGCTGTTACGCGATATCACGATCGATGGAAATGAAAACAATGGCCAATCGACTTGCGGGCAAGACGGCGCTAGTAACCGGAGGTGGCACAGGCATCGGACTGGGTGTCGCCTTGGCGCTGGCAGAGGAAGGGTGCCGGGTCGCGATCGCCGGCCGCCGGCGGGAACCTCTCGAAGCCGCAACCCGAGAGTTCAAAGGCGAGCCGCGAATGATTTTTCAAACGGTCGATATCGGCGATCTCGCCAGTGTCGAAAAGCTCTTCGAGTGGTCTAAGCAAGCCCTCGGCCCCCTCGACATTCTGGTCAACAGCGCGGGGGTGAACGTACGGCGCCGTACGATGGCCGAGCTCTCGCCCGCCGACTGGGACAAGATGATGCAGATCAACGCTAGCGGGACATTTTATTGCCTGCATTGCGCGCTCCCCCAGATGCGCGAGCGGCGGACAGGATTGATCGTGAATATTTCTTCGATCGCGGGGATTCGCTCATCGATCCTGGGGGGCGTGGGCTACACGGCCTCGAAGTTCGCCATGACCGGCCTCGGCACGACCGTGGGCCGCGAAGAGGCCGAACACGGCATTCGCGTGACCAACATCTATCCCGGCGAAGTCGAGACGCCGATTCTCGAAAATCGGCCCGTGCCAGTAAGTGCTGAGCACCGCGCGCGCATTTTGCAGCCTGCTGACGTGGCTGCCGCGGTCTTGATGGTGACCTGCCTGCCGCCGCGGGCGCACGTGACCGATCTGGTAATCAAGCCCAGCTCGCAGGATTTTGCCTAACGCGCTCAACGCGCGAACCCCGCGTGCCTGCCCGCCTGTCTGCTCTGTGGTAGACTACAGAGACGGCGCAAGACGTAATAGGCTTCGACATGCGTCAAGCCGTGCCAGACGCGCGACCACGGTTCGCACGAAATCGTTTCCAAGAATTGCCGGGCATGATCCTGCTGATAGATAACTACGACTCGTTCACATACAACCTGGTGCAAAGGTTGGGTGAGATCGATGCGTCGCTGGACCTCGAAGTGCAGCGCAATGATCAGATCACCGTCGACGAGATCGCCGCCCGCGCGCCCACGCACCTGATCATCTCGCCGGGTCCCTGCACGCCCACCGAGGCGGGCATTTCGATCGCGGCCATCGAGCGTTTCGCCAGCGAGATTCCCATCCTGGGCGTCTGCCTGGGTCACCAGTCGATCGGCCAGGCCTTCGGTGCCGAGATCGTACGGGCTCGCCGCCTGATGCACGGCAAAACGGACATGGTGTATCACGACAATCTCGGCCTGTTCGCCGGGCTGGAGAATCCGCTACAGGCCACGCGCTATCACAGCCTGGTGATTCGTCCCGGAACCCTGTCGGACGACTTCGAAGTTTGCGCCTGGTGCGACGGCCCTGACGGCGAGCGCGAGATCATGGCCATCCGCCATCGCGAGTGGCCGCTGCATGGATTGCAATTTCACCCGGAAAGCTTTCTTACGCCCCAGGGCAACGAGATGCTGCGTGCGTTCCTGGCGATTCCGCAGATCAGCAGGCGATAGGCACCTGACCGATCTGCTGAAACGCAATACGCACTGGCAACCGCGCCGCGGCGCCTACTCAAAACATCACTCGCATGATCACTGTTGCCGAAGCTCTGGCTCACGTGCGTGATCGGGCGAAAGCCAACCCGGCACGGCAAGTCCCACTCGCCGCGGCACTGGGACTAGTGCTAGCCGATGACGTCGCCAGCGACATCGACTCCCCCCCCTACGATAAGTCAATCGTCGACGGGTATGCCGTCATTGCCGACGATTTGCGTGGCGGCAAAGCACACTTGACGATCCTTGAGGAAGTCGTCGCCGGCGCCGTGCCGACGGCGCGCGTCGTGCCCGGCACTGCCACGCGGATCATGACCGGGGCGCCCCTCCCGGCGGGTGCGAACGCCGTGGTGATGATCGAACGTACCGAGGTCGTGCGGACCGATATCAAACGCGATGAACTTCCACGCCATGAAATAAAACATCATGACGAAAGTCCTCTCGGCCAAGTCGTTATTTGCGATGCCGGAATAGGGGTTGGTCGCAACATTTTGCGGCGCGGCACCGCCATGCGCACAGGCGACATGGTATTGCGCCGTGGTGTGCGCCTGCGTCCGAGCGAAATAGGATTGCTGGCCGAAGTGGGCCGGGCAGTCGTTACGGTCGTTCCGCGCCCCACGGTCGCCATCTTGGCCACAGGCAACGAATTGGTTGAACCGAATGAAATACCGTCCGCCGGACAAATTCGCAATTCAAACGGACCCCTCTTGGCCGCCTTGGTCTCGCAAGCCGGAGGCGACCCAATCGTTCTTCCTGTCGCACGCGATGACGAGGCGGATCTACGAGAAAAAATTTCCGCGGGGCTCGCGCATGACATGCTGGTGCTGTCGGGCGGCGTTTCGGCCGGCGTACTAGACCTGGTACCGCGTGTGCTCGCCGAGTTGGGTGCGCAGCAAATCTTTCACAAGGTGCGGCTCAAACCTGGCAAGCCATTGTGGTTCGGGATCGCCCCACGCGGAGACCGGCGGACATTGATTTTTGGTCTGCCTGGTAATCCCGTGAGCAGTTTCGTCTGCAGCGAGCTCTTCATGCGACCGGCGATCGAACAATTGGCCGGACGCGAGGGTGCCGGCCTGCGACGAGTCCGCGCACGCCTCGAAGCCGAGCATGCTCAGCGTGGGGATCGCCAGACCTATCTCCCCGGCGTGCTCTGCACGTCGCGCGATGCTCAGCCGGGCGTCAGGCTAGTCGATTGGCAGGGGTCGGCCGACCTGCGTGGCTTGGCAGCCGCCACGGTCCTGATCGAATTCGCCCCTGGCGAACGCCAGTACGCGGCAGGCGAGTTGGTGGACATCTTATTGCTCGAAGGCGCTTAGCTCGCCGGGCAATTCATCGACACATGGCTCCCGGACGGGGACCGCCGACGACGAGCTGACCTGGGCAAGTTTGGCGAACTGCCGTAGTCTGGAAGGGGGCGCACGAACTTGCCCTGGCTGGTCTGCAACCGACCCCGACGTTCCGGCGACGACGCCGATTGATCCTTGGCGTGTACGCACACGGGACGGCTGCTAGGGTTTTGCTGCTTCGTAACTTCCGAGTATTAAGTGGCCCGGACATGTCCAGCGTGAAGCCGCGACCCAATGCACCGCGCCCGGATACCAGCGGCAACAATCCCGCCCAGCGCGCCAGAATGAAAGGGCGCACCGCGGTACACATCGATTCTGTCACGCGCAGCCGCGTCACGCTTCTGTATGGGTTAACGGGTAGCCTGCTGTCTTGGTTGGCTTTGCCGCCGGTCGGTTGGTGGCCATTGGCGTGGGTAGCCCCGGTACCGTGGTTGTTACTGGTGCGCCGCGAACTGCTACCAGGGCGTCGCCCCTACGCGGCACTTTGGTTCTCTGGATTCGCTTTCTGGTTGGGCGCTCTGCATTGGCTGCGGTTGCCTCATCCGGCGACCAGCTTGGGCTGGCTGGCGCTGTCGAGTTATCTGGCATTTTATCTTCCGCTATTCATCGCGCTGTGCCGTGTGGCAGTGCACGAGCTGCGGTTGTCCGTCATTGTTGCGGCCCCCGTCGTTTGGAGCGGACTAGAGCTCGCCCAGTCGCACGCGCTAACAGGCATCAACATCGCCACGCCCGGCCACAGTCAATATCGCTGGATCGAGTTGATTCAGATCAGCGATTTGTGCGGCGGATACGGCGTGAGCTTTGTGATCATGTTGATCGCTGCCTGCCTGGCGCGAATGCTACCGCTCGCTGGGGCACGCCGCGCATTCTGGCCGCTCGTGCCAGCGGCCGCCACAATGGCCGCGGTATTGGGATATGGTCACTTTCGCACTTCGGGCGAGCACTTGCGCCCCGGGTTCAAGGTGGCCCTGATCCAGGGATCAATCGATACGGAAATGAAGGCCGATCCCGAGCAAGCGCAGCAAGTCCACAAGCAATACCTGTTGCTCACGGATCGCGCTGTGCAGGAAAACCCGGGGCTCGATCTGGTCGTCTGGCCCGAGACGATGTTTCGCGAGCCACTGCGGATCTATACGCCCGACATGTATCCCCCGGCGGGAGAAGATTGGACCAAGGACGACTTGGATCGCCGGGCCGCGGATTTAAAGATGGCCCTGTCGTACATGGGGGAGCGGTTCAAGGTCCCGCTGCTACTAGGCATGGACACGGTCGTCTTCGGACCCGGCAATGTGCGCTTCTACAACTCAGCCGTGCTTGTCGATGCCGACGGAAAAGTGCGCGGTCGGTACGACAAAATGCGACCGGTCATGTTTGGCGAGTACGTCCCGGGGGCGACCTACTTGCCGTGGCTGTATGGTTTGACGCCGCTGGACCACGGACTGAATTCGGGCGAGTCGCCGCAGGCGCTCTCCGTGGGCGGAGTGCGGGTCGCCCCGAGCATCTGCTTCGAAACGCTGCTGCCTCATTGTATCCGCGGACAGGTTGCCGCGCTATCGGATGCTGGCAGCGAACCGGATGTCTTGGTCAATCTGACCAACGATGGCTGGTTTTGGGGTTCGAGCGAGTTGGACTTGCACCTGATGTGCGGGATATTCCGCGCCGTCGAATGCCGCAAGCCCCTGTTGATTGCCGCCAATACGGGCTTCTCGGCCGTGGTCGACGGCGACGGACGCGTCCTGCAACAAGGTCCTCGCCGTGCCACGGAAATCCTGGTTCACGACGTGCAACTCGACAGCCGGAAAAGCCCTTACGTGCGTTTTGGCGACTGGGGCGCTGGCTTGTGCCTTGCCTGTGGCGTCGCGCTAGCAGGGACGGGCCTGTGGCGCCGACGTAGTCGGCGAATCGATGCCCGCGGTACTTCCAGCAATGCGGCGGATCACTCGCCGGCATGACTCCTCGCCGATGCCTGCCCAAAGCCCCTAAATCCTCGGTTTTGGGTCGATCGTGATTGACTCGTGCGCGCGTGCGAAGTTATAGTAGGGGTCTAGTCGCGATCGGCCCTATCTCTTTTCGTACGTGAATGTTCGGTGATTAACTCGACATTCCACTCGGCCCAGACCATGATGGAATTCATCGGTCGCACGCCGGCGATTGCCAACTTCTGATTGATCTTCCGTCGAAGCAGCGCTTTGAGGCCCGTTAGATGAACCTCGTCGGGAAAATCTTCGTTGTGCTCATTCTGTTGATGAGCTTCCTGTTTATGGGCTTTGCGGTGGCGGTCTACTCCACGCACCAGAATTGGGAGAAGGTCGTCAACTTGCCCAAGGACAAGGCCACGGCCAACCAGCCGGTGGGCTTGCGCATTCAGCGGGACGAGGCGCGTGCGGAACGCGACAAGCTCTCCAAGGAAAAGGGACTGGCCGAGGAACGTGCCAAGACCGAACTAGCGGCACGTCAGGCTCGCCTGGCGCAACTCGAAACCGAGGCCAAGGAACTACGCACCGAGCATGAAGCCCTGGTCAACGACAACGCCAAGCTGGTGCAGCAATCGCGCGAGGCAGTAGCCGCCATGCAGAGCACCCAGGATCACCTGGCGAACATGCGCAAGGAGCTCGATGCACTTCGCGACTCGGTGCGCACGGCGCAGACCGAACGCGACGAGCAATTCAAGAATTTCGTCAAGCTCACAGATGATTTCAACCAGGCACAAGGAGAGTTGAAACGTCTGCAGGGACAGACCTTGACCTTAACCGAACAAATCACCAAATACGAAGCCGTGGCCCGACGCTTGAAAGTAAACCTCAACGTGCAGCCTGAGGGAGTGAAGCCCACGCTCGACGGCTTGGTTCTGGCCAGCAACAAGGATGGCCTGGTCGAGATCTCGTTGGGTTCCGACGACGGGCTGGAGCGAGGCCACACGCTGGAAGTATTTCGCGGGTCGCGGTATTTGGGCCGGATCGAAGTCTTTCAGACTTCGCCCGATAAATCGGTAGCCAAGGTACTACGCGAATTCCGTAAGGGCCCCATCGAGAAGGACGACCATGTCGCAACTCGGCTCAACTGACAAAGGGACCGGGATTGCCGTCCCGAAGCCTCGTCCTGATATCTACACGGTATTGCTTGGCCTTTCGTTGGCGGCGATCCTGATTGCCATTCTCTGTCTGGTGCTGGAATTGGGCCGTTACAACTGGGATTGGAAAGCCAGTAGCGCCAAATTTTCCATGATGCCCCCAACGCCGACCCATCTCATGCCAAGCCCAACTCGGGGTTTGCCGATGGAAGAATCGTTAGCCTGGAGCGAAGCCCGCGTATAGCGTAAACGTCGCCGTTGCCGCACAGACACTCTGTCGTGGCAAAAAATGGTGCCCATAGCGCACCGCAACGCAAGGGAGTGCGTGCGTCTTTGAAATAGTCCCGAACGGATTCATTGCGATCGCGAGCAAGGATGCTTGAGCGACTCTTCGGACTGCTGGGTTCCGACCTGGCCATCGACCTGGGTACAGCCAACACGCTGATCGGCGTGGCGGGCGAGGGCCTGATCGTCGACGAACCCTCGGTCGTGGCCGTCGAAGAGGGAACGACTCGCGTCGTCGCGGGGGGACGCGCGGTCGGCCATCTGGCCAAGCAGATGCTGGGGCGAACGCCTGGCAGCATTACAGTAGTTCGTCCTCTCTCGGCTGGCGTCATCACGGATTTCGAGTTGTGCGAAGCGATGCTGCGCTACTTTCTCAACAAGGCGCAGCGCGGCGCGTGGTCACGTGGACCACGCGTGTTGGTGGCCGTGCCCGGCTCGATAACGCCGGTCGAAAAACGCGCCGTGTACAACAGCGCGCATCGAGCGGGCGCCCGGCAAGTATTTCTAGTCAGCGAGGCAATTTGCGCAGCGGTTGGCGTGGGCCTTCCGATCACAGAGCCCGTGGCCAGCATGATTTGCGACGTGGGTGGTGGCACAACCGAAGTGGCCGTGCTCAGCCTGGGAGACGTCGTGGCCAGCACCTCGGTGCGCGTGGGGGGCGATCGCATGGATCAAGCGATCCTCGATCACTTGCGCCGCCATCACAACTTGCGGATTGGCGTGGCAACCGCTGAACAATTGCGGATCGAAATCGGTAGCGCAGCGCCGCTCGCAGACGAACTGCTCACCGAGGTGCGCGGCGTCGACGCGACGACCGGCCTGCCGCGTCGAGAGGAACTGTCGAGTGTCGAGATGCGGGAAGCGCTGGCCGGGCCATTGGCTGACATCATTGACGCGCTAAAAGCCACGCTCGACGGCTGCAGTCCCGACCTGGCATCTGACCTGGTTGAGCATGGCGTTGTACTGTCCGGCGGTGCGGCCTTGCTGCGGCAGTTCGATGTGTTGGTCCAGCAGAGGATAGGCCTGCCGGCGCGCGTGGCTCCGGAGCCGCTAACGACTGTCGCCAGCGGCATGCTCACCCTGCTCGAGCACCTGCCCCAATGGCAACAGATGCTCGAATCGAGCGACGACGATGTATAAAGAGCACGCCTGGCGAAAACTGGCTGGCACTCCACGCGTGACGCTGGCCGTTACGCTCGTGGCAGGATTGATTTTGGCCCTGCTGCCGCGCCGCGCCATCGAGCCGCTGGCCACGCTTTATGCGGCCTGCGTCGATCCGGGCCGAACGGCGGCGGCGCACGTGCGCGACCTAGGAACGCAGGTCGTCGCGCGCGTGCAGGAATCGTCGGCCACGGCCGACGACGTTACGCAACTCGCCGACGAGGTGCGCCGCTTGCGCGCTCGAAATCGCGAGTTGGAAACAGCCTTGGCCGTAGCCAGCAGCAGGTCGAGTCAACGCGATTGCTCGCTCGCAGCCTCCGAGGCACCGCCGCTGCTGCTGGCAAGTGCGATTCGCGGCCGGGTGTTGGGGCGCCGCGCCTGTGCCGTATTGTCCGCTACGCATATCGTGGCGGTCGGCGCGCGCGCTGGTGCGGAGCGCGAGTCATTGGCGCTCGTCGATAGCACTATTGGTCTCGATTTGGGTCAGGACAACGGACTAACCGCCGGAGACATCACCCTCGAAGGTCGGCGCGTCTTCGGCAAGATATGCGACGTCGGACCGTACACTTCCGGGATACGGCGTGCTGACCAGGCAGGCTACCGCGATGTCGTCCAATTGGCGCGCAAGATCGACGGCACGCTGCAATTCGGGCCGAGGGGAATCCTGGAAGGGAGCGGAGAGCATCATGGCCGTGTTCGACTGGTGAGCGCGAGCGAGACGATCGAGCCCGGTAATCTTGTCTTTACCGCAGGGCACGAAGGGCTGGCGCAGCAGCCCCTTTTATATGGCGTTGTGGCTCGGGCCGAGCATCGTGGGGGCGCACCGCATTGGGACATTTGGGTCGATCTTGCCGCGGGCGGCGACGAGCCTAGCCACTTGGTGGTGCTACGTGCCGGAGTGAATCCGGATCGCCTGGTAGCGACCCAGTCCGAATTCGTGCCTGGTCGAAATGACGAATAAGGTAAGCCAGTCGGCGAGCAAGCAACGATGATCAGCCTGTTGGGAATCCTATTGTTGACGTACGTGGCAGCCATCGCCGAGACGGCGTTTGTGCCGACGCTCGCAGTCTATCACGCAGTGCCCAACGTGCTGGCGCTTTTGGGAATTCTATGGGCGGCATCAGCCGGCTCGTCTCAACTGCGGATTATCGAAGGGGCGTCGATCGGCCTCGTGTTTGATCTAAATTCTGGCAGCCATGTGGGAGTCGGCGTGGTTGCTTTTGCGCTGCTGGCGTTCGCTGTGATTCAAGCGCGGGCCGCCATACGTTGCCTGGGAATAGTGCAACAATCGATGGTGTGCGCGCCGCTGGTGGCCGGGATGATGCTAATCGTCGCCATGGGAAATCGGTTATTCGGAGAGGCCGTCCCTCCGCTTTCGGTTGTTTTGTGGGGGGCGGCGACAACCGCGGTCTACTCGGCAGCGGTCAGCTTGCCGATCTGGATGATGGTCGACTGGACGCGCGAAGTCCGTCGCGCCGCGTCGACGCTGTGACAACGCGAAGCGTACGGCGGCCTGTCCGTGCCAAAGAATCCATGCACAAACCTTCCCCGAATAATGTGCCCCGTCTCCTTACGCAGGCCCCTTCGTCGGCGCCGGCGACGATTGCCGACTCTGTCCGGCGGATGCGTCGGATGGCGATCGGCTTCGCAATCTGTTTAGCGTTGGTCTTCTTGCGCATTGTGGGGCTCGAGTTTTCCGAAGGTCGCGAGTTTCGCGCCTTGGCAGCCAAGCCGCTAGAAAAGACGCGCCCATTGCCTGGCGTGCGCGGGAGGATTCTCTCGCATGATCGCCAGGTGCTGGCCTTCGACCAGCGCATAGCTTCGCTGGCGGTTCACTACCGATACCTGGAAGATCCAGCCAGCGCCCGTTGGTTGCGAAGCCAGGCGCGGGCGCGGATACCGCGCGATGAACCACACCGCGCAACCCGGCTGGCCGCCGAATTGACTTGGGTCACCGACTATCGTGCCGGGTTGATCGATCGCTTGGCGCGGCTCTGCGGCCGCCCCAGCGATGAGGTTGCCGCCCAGAGTCAGCATATCCAAATGCGTGTGCGCGGCATTGCCAAGGCCGTGAATCGCAACCGCCGCGCCGCCGCGCCGCCGAATTCCGTCGCCGACACGAACGAACAGCAAATCTGGCAGACCCTGCTTGCGCAATTGCCACTGTGGCTGTTTGCCTCGGACGAGCCGCGCGATCCGGCGAACGTTATTGTCGCCGAGGAGTTGGACTATCACGTGCTCGTGGCGGATATACCGCTAGAGGTCGTTGCCGAAATCGAGTCACGCCCGCTGGATTACCCGGGAGTTCGAATCGTCGAGCAATCTCGTCGACAATATCCAGCAGGTTCATCCGCCGCAAACATTCTGGGCCACCTTGGTCAGCCGGACGATGCGCGCGCAGGTGACGAAGCCGACGTTCCAGGCAAACTTGTCGGTCGGTTGGCAACCGAAGGCGAGTTCGAGTCGCTGCTGCGCGGCCGCAACGGTCGCCTGGTAGATCTGACCGATCACAGCGGACGCTTGCTCAGCACCTATCGCCAGACGGAGCCAGCCAGCGGGCTCGACGTGGTGCTGACGCTGGATGCGCGATTGCAACATATCGCGGAAGAACACCTGGACCGCGCTTTGTCCAAGAAAGTGGGAGAAAAAGACGCCGTACTATCTGCCGGCGGCGCGATTGTTGTCCTGGATGTTACATCCGGCGCGATACTGGCCGCGGCGACGGCACCTCGCTTCAACCCAAACCTCTTCGCGGGCCAAGGCAACGACGCGGTGGAACGCCTGTTGCACGATCCGGCGCACCCGCTCTTCGATCGGGTGATCAAGATGGCCATTCCACCCGGATCCGTATTCAAGGTCGTTACGGCGTTGGCCCTGTTGGCTGACAACGAGTTTGATCCTGAAGCTACGTTCGATTGCCAGGGCTTTCTCGTGCAGCCAGATCGGCAACGCTGCCAGATCTTTCGCCGATATGGGCTGGGGCACGGTCCGACGAATCTTTCCGCTGCACTCGCCCAGAGTTGCAATGTGTACTTCTTTCACCATGCCGAACGAGTAGGGCCGGCAGCATTACACGATTGGGCAACACGACTGGGGCTGGGCCTGCCAACCGGAGTCGATTTGCCAGGCGAGTCACCAGGCTTTGTCCCCGATCCGGCCCACACTGGTATGTCGGAACACACCTGGTCCTTAGCGGACACGCAGGCACTTAGCATTGGCCAGAGCACGCTCACGGCTACGCCGCTCCAGGTGGCACGCCTGATGGCGGCTATCGCCAATGGCGGTTTGCTCGTGAGGCCGCACATTCTTTCAAATTTCGACGCGGAAACGATCGAAAGGCGAGGGGACATCACGGCCGCAACGGCGCAGGCCGAAGTGCGGAGCCGGCTGATCGCAGGTCTCGGACCCAGCCAACTGGCGCTGCTGCGTGGCGCGCTGACACGCGTCGTCGATGATCCGCAGGGAACTGCCTATGCGGCGCTCGCCGACAGCGGCGTCGCCGTGGCCGGCAAGACGGGCACCGCGGAAACCGGAGATCGTTCGCCCGATCATGCCTGGTTTGCCGGCTATGCGCCGGCCCATGTACCGCGCGTGGCGTTTGCCGTGGCGCTGGAACATCACGGCTCGTCCGATCAAGCGGCGGCCGTCGCCAAAGAACTGGTACAGGCGATGCAGGCCTTGGATTTGTTGTCGGATACGGGCAAGCTTGAAGTCGCAGGCCGAGAGCGCTAATAGCCGTTGGCCAGCCTGCATCGCGCGATTAATTCGGTTCGCGCAACACGATCGAACGCCCAGTCGACAGGGCCAGCAACTGCGGAATATCGAACTCGGCCAGCAATCCGAAGGCAAACAGCTCGGGAAACTCCGCAACGGTTTTATCTTCTTCGATCAGTTGCCGCAGGCTCTTTAACGAGCCCGTGAGTTCGGCGCCTTGGATTGCCGACGGCTCGATCGCCGAGGCAACAAGCGCGGCTGTGCTCGAACGCGGACCGGCTGCAAAAATCGTGATCGGCTCGTCGGGACGAAGCTCTCGAACGAAGCGGGCTATCCCCGCCAATTGTGCGGCCTGTATCGCCAGTGGCCGCTCGCCAACGGCCGACAGGAACAGCGGATAAAGGTACGGGGGGTCCTGCGCTACGACCTCGGATTCGCCCAACGAGAGGACGTCGACCGCCAGCACGCGATAGCCGGCCGGCACCAGTCGCCGGACTTCGTCCGTAGCGTTTCTTCTGCCGGCATCACTGACCAGCAGCGCCGTTTTCTGGGGCCGTGCGTCACTGGCCATGATCTCCAGGCATGGCACGGTCCACTGATCGCCACAACGCCAGAGGTGCGACGCAAGCTGGTAGCCCTCGATGCGACTAGCGGTCTTTGGTGAGTCCGCGACTTCGTATCGAGGAATTTTCAACAACTGTTCCAGTCGTTCTCGCATGGCGTGCTGCCACTGTTCGGCTGGGACTTTTTCAGTAGGCATCGATTCCGCATGCGGAACGTCTGCGAGCAAGCTCTTTGCCAACCGCGTGAAATCGAGATTCTCGGTCGGTAGCGGCACGTGCAATTCCGCGGCTGTTTTCAACTCGGCGCGCGACGGAATCTCCTCGCGGACAAACTTGGTGTCGCCCGCGTAGAAGAAATCGCCGATCATGGCGTACAACTGTTCGCGATTCTCTTCATCGAAGTTATGGGTGCCTGGCGTGTAGTTGACGTGCCAACGCAACTGATCGGCGGCACCGCCAAGGGCAAACGCCGGCCGAGCCGCCTCCAAAAGCGGGGCGAGCGCGTATCCTGCCTTGAAGCAACAGTCGTCACCGGCGTTGTACGTCAACAGCGTGGGTCGCGGGGCGCGCAGCGCGGTCAGATGCGTGTAGTCCGCCACGGTCGCCATATCGGTGGGAGACTGTTCGGAGTCTCCCATATCGTCAAATAGGAGGTTCGTGCGAAAGCCACCGTATCCGGCCACGGGGTTTGCCAGCGTGACGCGTTCGTCGAGCGCAGATAACAAAATGGTTTGCCAGCCCCCACCCGACAATCCTGTGACCAACACGCGGTTGGGATCAACATGTTCAAGCGATAGCCCTAAGTCTAATGCCCGCGTCAGCGACAAATAAAACGGCGCCAGACCACCGGCGCCGCACAGTTCGAGCTGATTCATGCGGTAGTGCGAGAAACCTGACGTCGCGAGTTGCCCCATCCCGATCCATTCCAGATCGAGCACTATCATGCCCCGCTTGGCGAGATTGATGCTCAGCAACTGCTTGTAATCAGTCGCCTTTCCTTCCTTCGTATGGCCGTTCAGGCTAAGCACCAGCGGCACCGAATCCTGCATGTGCTCTGGCAGGTAGGCCACGCCCGGAATCCACATGCCGGGCAGCGCCTCGTAGCGAAATTTGCGCAAGTGGTAGCCCGGCCCGCCCGGCACCATGTCGAGCCACGCGACTTCCGTCTTCGCCTGGCGCCAGGCCCGGGCGCGGCCACGGAAGATTATCTTTTCGAGCATGTTCTGGCGTATCTTCGCTGCGTCTTGTTGCCACCTGAGAAGACTCTCGAACTTTGGCGGCGCGACGATGCGTGGCTCGGCAAATGCTCTCAGCTCGGTCAACGGCGTGCCGGCCGGCAATAAGGATTGCTCAAGCGCCATCTGCAATTCCGAAATGCCCGGCTTAGCGGCGGGCGTCGTGCGCGCGGCGTGACGCCCTTTGAGTTCGAGCAAGATGTCCCGCGAGCGACGAAAATAATCGATCGCCTTTTGCTTTTCCGGCGCCGTGCGGGCCGAGTGATCCAGAATCTGTTCGTCCAATCGCGCGACGAGCCAATCGACGTCGGCTGCCTGATACGGACGTCGCCCGCCAATACTCACGTAGACCGGGTTCGTATGCGCTTCGGCGTCGGCCGCACCGGTGGGTGCGGTTGAAAAGGCGCGCGCCGCGATCCAGCTCGATTCTTTGATCTCGACTGTCTCATTCAATTCCAGCCATTGGCCGGCCCCCACATCGCGCGGCACCTTCAGCTCGCGTACGACCCGGCCGTTGACGACGAGGTGTACATTCGTAACGGCCGCCGTCTCGCTGCGCACGCGCACCTGGGCACGCACGCGATGCGGCTTCGACTCGGCAACGTTTTGCACCTCGACCGTGTCGCCGGCATGATGCCCGTCGACTTCCAACAGGATCAGCGGTCCACTGGTGACGAAGCTGCGTCCTGCGGCGGCCGCTTTCAGCCAGGCCTCGAAGGTGGGCTCACCATCTACATGCGCGTACGTGCGGCAATCTCCCAGCTTGCGACAGGCGGGATAATCGCTGGCGGCAATCGCCGGAAACCGAAAGCCCGCGTTCAGGGCGTGATACCAGCCATCCAATCCAATGCCGCGATAAATGCCGAACTGCAACAGCTCGACGCCGGTCGTGGCCCCTTGCACTAAATCGGCCCAGATCTCGAGTCCGTATCCGCCATGCGCGTGAAAAGCGTAACCTCCTTGCTGCCTGGTCTCTTCACCAATCGCGCCGAAAAGCGGCCCGTTATTGGGATCAAGCCGCACCCCATCCAGGTACAACCGGTCGCGTAGGAA
This sequence comes from Pirellulales bacterium, assembly GCA_036490175.1. Lineage (NCBI taxonomy): Bacteria > Pseudomonadati > Planctomycetota > Planctomycetia > Pirellulales > Pirellulales bacterium. The sequence goes on from DASXEJ010000077.1 coordinate 27,751, forward strand.
TAGATTCAGGTGCCCCAGCACCCCGTTACGGTACTCCTGGCCTGAGATAATTCGATAGTCGCCGCGTTGGCGAACCGACTTGGCGCCCAGTCCGCGCAACTGCGGCGTCGCCAACTCAGGCATCAGCCCCGGATAGGCACTCGTGTCGTCGTTATAGCAGAGGACCATTCCTAGTCGGATGTCTTCGGCAGCGAGCAAATCGAAGATCGTATCGTCATCCGCGTCGTTGGCGCGCGTGAAATGCAAATGCGGATCAGCCGAGTGCCAACCCAAATCCGGCATCGAGACAGCTTTCACCAGCTTGATTTGTACGTCCTGCGGCGCACCGGCAACGGCGTGGGTGGAAAGCATCTCGACACGATATTCAAAACCCTTCCAGACTTCGATACGCGTGGCACCGGCTGGCACCTCGACACTGAAAGTGCCGCGCGTGTAAAAGAAGTGGCCGAAGTAGCGAATCGGCGCCTTGCCCGGCCGGTTGCCGGCCAACGTTTCGGGCCAGTTGCCGATCAGGCTGTAAGGCCGCAGCGGATTGTCGCTGGGCTGGTAATAGTTGCCGTCGCTCCCGACGACATTCACACGGCAAGGGGTCGGGTTGCCCGTCGCGCTGTCGAGGATCACGACGTTCAGCCGTGCTGCCTGTGCACCCTCGGTAGTAGCTGGCTTGCCGGCCTGTCGGAACCCGGCCGGGGTGAACAGGTACGCCTCGTCACGCTTGTCGGGCGTCGTGCGGTCGAATTGCCCGTGCTCGGCGTACGTCAATGCCGGACCGCAGCAGACTACGGCGCAGCAGCATGCAAACCCCACCAACAGAGATCGAGAAAATAATCCAGTGACAGCGTTCATGAACTTGAGGGCGCGATTACACTAGGGGCCGGGGTACAGCTCGCTTCTTCGGTGCAATGCTATACAGAGCCTCGGCGAGCCGCAACGAGTTGGCCCCTGATTTACGTTCCCGGCAGATGTCGACGAGGTAAAGCAATGCGATACGCAATTTCGATGCTGGCCCTGCTGAATGTATTCTCCCTGGCTGGCCTGACCCGCGCCGACGAGCCTGCGCAAAAGCCAGCCAAGCTCGACACGCAGTTACATGTGACGCTCGACTACTTGCTCTATCTGCCGGCCGATTACGACGCGAAAAAGGACTGGCCGCTCGTGGTGTTTCTGCACGGGGCTGGCGAACGAGGAGACGACCTGAACCTTGTGAAAAAGCATGGGCCTCCCAAGCTCATCGAGCAAGGCAAGGCGTTCCCGTTCATCGTGGTGAGCCCACAATGTGCCAAAAACAACTGGTGGCATTGGCAGCTGCGGGAATTGTCGGCACTCATCGACGATGTGGTGGCTAAATACAAGGTCGACAAAGATCGCATCTATCTCACCGGCATCAGCATGGGAGGCTTCGGCACCTGGGCGCTGGCGTCGTACGACCCCGATCGATTCGCCGCGATCGTGCCGATCTGCGGCGGTGGCGAAGTTTTGGCGGCCGCGCGGCTGCGGCAGACGCCCATCTGGGCATTCCATGGTGCCAAAGATCCGATCGTTCCTCTTAGGCGCTCTGAGGAATTGATCAACGCCCTGCAAAAGAATAATCCGCAAGCGAAATTGACGGTCTATCCCGAGGCCATGCACGATTCGTGGACGGCGACGTACGATAATCCCGAAGTCTACGCCTGGCTGCTCGAGCACAAGCGAACGTCCGCTACGGCACCCTAACGAAGGCGGTCTCGATTCCCGGCGAACCAACGGGCCGGCAATCTTTCGAGGACGTCAACGTTCGCCCATTTGCTGCCATGTGATCATGCAGCGCATGGGCCAGACGGGCGCGGCGCATAAAAACAGCCGCACGGAGGCAAAGGTTCTCCGGGCGGCAGATGGCGGCGGCATGTTGACGCAGTCGCAGCCAGCAGGAAATCATGCGCGACGAATTGCGGAAGTCAAATCGTCGCGCGGTTTGTCCGCGGCCAACCCCCTCTGCAAAGCCCGTTCGCTGGCTACCGTGACGACCCCGCCTATGTGGAACGGGCTCGGCCACGGCACCATCGCGTCGGGGGGCCACGAGATCGGCCGATGCCCTATTCCTCGCCCACCGTGGGAACCGACGTGAATTGACCGCCACTGATGTAATGTCCATCGCCGCATGGCCTGCACCACGAGATCGAGATGCGGACCTTTACATGGTAGCCGCGTCCAGTCTTGATGCTGACGGCAACTTCTTCGAGCGGAAGTGGCACCTCGTGCAGTAATCCGATCCCCAGCCCAGAAAGGTCACGGCTGAAAGCCATCAGCCGATGACCGTTGTCGAACTGGATGGAAACGGGATGAAAAAAAGGATGCCGCGTACCGTTGGGGTTCTCGCGCAAATCTTCGTCGCGCGCCGCTAGAAGTATCGGTCGCATCACCGAACGCACCGATTGCTTGTTTTGCAGTTCGAGTGGCATTTTCCTCCCCCTTAGCTCTTCATGGACTCCACAGATATATAGCTCGACACGAAAAATGCACGTCGCTGGTGGACGTCAAAATTATTCGCGGTGGTCGCGGGGCGGCCCAACGGTTCCGAATAGTGGGGGGCCATGACTGGCGCGAACCGCGCAAGCGGCACGCCACTACCCAATAGGAGGCTCGCCGGATGACCACAGCGTGATTGGGACTCTAAATGCCACATTGGAACTGGTAAATGCCATGGACGTTTTCAGGGGTTCGCACACATTTTTCAGCACGCAAGGAAGGCGACGGGAGCGCCTTTCCGTGCGAGCCGCCAGCGACATCCGCGACGGCCAGCGACCTGATTGCCGGCCAGGTGGTGCATGGCTGGCTGCGCGAACGTGGCATCCCCGGCGACATGGCGCTGGCGGTGCCCAATGGTTCCTTCGACTGGCGAACGGTCGATCCTGCGCCCTATACGTACTTTGTCTTTGTATGCGGGCCCTTCGGGCGTGATTGGATTTCCGAGTTCCGCGCGCGATTTGCCCATTGCCACACGATCGGCGTCAACCTCTCGATGATCGACGGCAGTAATCCGTTCGACATGCTGCTGGCGCGGGATGGACGGCCGTCCAGACACGGCCGGTGCCGCTTGTCGGTCTGGTACGGATTCATCCTCAGTCCGAATATGGAGAGCGCAGCAAAGCCGCCGAAGCTAATCGCGCCTTGGAAGAAATGGTCCACACCCGATCTTGCGTACCGGTATCGATCGACACTCGGCTAGATGGCCACAATGCCACCAACCTGCGCACGGCGGCCGAGGTGGAGTCGGCGATCGCCCGCATGGACGTGGTTCTGACAACGCATCTGCACGGGTGGGTATTGGCCCTAAAGAATGGTGTGCCGGTATTAGCACTCGATTCGGTTTCAGGCGGAGCGAAAGTGACGGCGCAAGCCCAAGCGGTCGACTGGCCGGTGTATTCCATCGATCGATTGGACCCGGCAGAATGGGCACGCGCATTCGACGTTTACTTGACGGACGAAGCCAGGGCACCAGCTCGATCCTGCGCGGCCACGGCAGTCAGGACAATCGACGAACTGAGGACTGAGTTTCTCGTACTGCCGATATTCGATGCCGTTTGCACGGCCTGACCGATCCGGTCGACTGCGCTTTTTTAAGGACATTGACTTCGCAACTGGACCGGCCCATCGCTGCGCCGTATGGTGACAAGTAGAGGACCCCGTTGATGTCCAACCATCCAGACAATTCGTTCCACTTGGCAGTGCAAGAATTCGTTGCCCATTCGCAGCGCGACGATGGTACTCAAATCGTCGCCGGTCTCACGGCGGGCTTGGATCGGCTGGCCGTGCTGATGGTTGACCGCATCGCGACCGAGCCCGAGATGAAGTTCGGCGTCGACTCCATGATCATGCCCCGCATGGTCGTCAGTGGTCACGTGGCGGCCGGCTTGGAGATCGAGCTTTTTCAGGTGGTCGAATCGGCCGCAGCCGCGCGAAACGGAGGTTATATTTCCGCGAGCGACGATTGGTATCTGCGCTGGTTGGCCAAGACGCGTCTGCCTGAGCGTTACCTCGAACCGGCGGTAATCGCGCGGCTGGCGGTATATCGCGCCAAACCGAGCGACGGGCGGCGTCTGGCCTTCGAGACGGCAATCGATCGTGCCCTGCCACAAGCCGTTCGCGCGCCCGTGGTACTGTATCGGTTATTTCCCATGGCTATCGAGATCGCCACGGCCATCGCCTTTGACGATGCCGAGGGCGCCCAGGCAGCGCGGAAGCGGCAGATCGAGGTGCTGGCGAATCTGGCGGACTGTCACGCCTGCCACGGCAGCCTGCTCGACAATGGCGAGGAATGCCGTCAATGTGGCAACCCGCTCTGGAAGTTCGACTGGCTGACAGCCGAGTAACAGTCGCAGGGCTGCCCCCACGATGTCGTTTTGATCGTGATGTCGTCCTGAGGCAGTCGGCGCAGGTTCCGAGTCCGGCGGCTCAGAATCCAGCGGGTTGCCAAGCCCGGCCGATTTTGAACACAGCTCGGGTCCCGTGCGATTCAAGAATCCGCGGTCGTACACGAATACGCTTTCGGTGCTTCGGCCCCGGCTTTTGTTTCAAAAGCCACGGAATCGCGTTCTCTTGCGAGGATACGCCATGTCGCGTGCAAACTCGTTCCTGCGACGAAATGCGGCGCTTGCCGGCCCACTGGCCATGGCCTGGGCAACAACCGTTTTCATTTCGGCGGTGCGGGGCCAAGGCGACACGGCCGACGCAAAGCCGGTAGCGGCTGCATCGCAAGCACCCTCCGCCGCGGCCGAGGCGCCGGCGCCTGCGGAGCTTTTCCAAATGCTCGGTGCGGCTGATGCCGCGTTTCGCGGCTTTGATTATCCGCGGGCGGCGGATCTATACGAGCGCATCACACGATGGAATCCTTACAACGGCGACTACTGGCTGCGCCTGGCCCGCTGTCAGGAGCGGTGCGAACAGTTGGACCAGGCCGTGGCGTCGTTCGAGCGAGGACTGGAACTGGGAGAGGATTCGCCCCCCGGGCAGACTCAATATCAGATTGCCGTCCTGCAGGCTCGCCGCGGAGAAATCCAGAGCGCGATCGACTGGCTGGAAAAGGCGATGGCCGCGCGCCACGAGCACCGGCACGTGTTGCGCACGGACAAACGGCTCGACCCGTTGCGGTCCGACCCTCGCTTCGTTGCGCTAGCTGGCGGACCGGTCGACGCCGACACGCTGAGCCGAGAGCAGCGCTGGAATCGCGACCTGGATCACCTGGCCGCCGAAGCGGCTCGTATGCACATCTTGTGGCACGAAGGGGACCGCGCCACGCGATTTGGTCAGGCACTGGACGCGATTCGCAAACGCATCCGCGAATTGACGGATGAGCAGTTGCTCGTCGAAATCCAAATGGGAGTCGTGCAACTGGGGGACGGGCATTCGTTGGTGCGGGCCGCGGGGAATGTGCCCGTGCCCCAGCGGCTGCCGCTACGGCTGTACTTTTTTACCGACGGACTATTCATCATTGATGCGGCCGCGCCGTATCAAGATCTGATCGGCTGCCGCATCGATCGCATCGGCTCGGCTACGGCCGCCGAGGCCGAACAACTCCTGTCGCACATGGTAAGCCACGACAATCCGATGGGCATCAAGTCGAACGGGCCCGCCAGCCTGGTGAATCCGCAGCGGCTGATGGCCCTGGGGATCATCGAAAACCCCAGCACGGTGAAACTGACCGTCACAGATCAAGCCGACAAACAGCGCACAGTCGACGTCGTGCCAGGCGCGCCGCTGCCCCCAGTGGATCGGCTGATTGCCTCGCGGCTGCCGGATGTCGCTGATTCGCCGCTTTACTTACGGCGTGCCGACGAAAACCTGTGGTTCCAACCTCTGCCCGAAATCGACGGCGTGTACGTTCAATTCAATGATGTGAGCGATCAAAAGGGGCGACAAATCGTCGATGTGTCGCGCGAGCTGCGCGAATACCTGGCGGCGCATCCCACTCGAACGCTCGTGCTCGATGTTCGCCACAATGGCGGTGGAAATACCTATCTTACTTTGCCGTTGTTGAAGGCGCTGTTGTACTACGAGCTGACGCAACCCGAAGGGCAGATATTTACGGTGATCGGCCGCGCTACATTCTCGGCGGCGCAGAACTTCACGAATGACGTCGATCGCCTGACTGGGACCATCTTCGTCGGCGAGCCTACGGGCTCGCGCCCCAGCTTCGCTGGGGAAGGCACAATGGCGGTGCTCCCCTACAGCGGCATTGGGCTGAGCATTTCGACGCGTCTGCACCAGCACGCCTACGCGACCGATCGGCGGATCTGGATCGCGCCCGATGTGCCGGCCGAACTCTCCTCGGCCGACTACTTCGCCAACCGCGACCCGGCGCTCGACGCGATTCAGGCGATTGTCAAAAAGCCCGCTGCGGCCGAACCCGCGCGGTAATTATAGACCGTACGCATCCCGGCTTACGCCATCAATTGGGGCACGATGTGCGCCGGCTCAACCGTGCTGAGCCGTTGATCGAGTCCCTGGAAGTGGTACGTGAAACGCTGATGGTCGAAGCCCAGCAGATGCAGCACCGTGGCGTGGAAGTCTCGCACGTGGACCGGATCGCGGATAATGTTGTATGAAAACTCATCGGTTTCACCGTGGATCATGCCCCCCTTCGATCCGCCGCCCGCCATCCACATGGTGAAGCAGCGCGGATGATGATCGCGGCCGTAGTTGTCCTTCGACAACCCTCCCTGCGAGTAGATCGTGCGGCCGAATTCTCCACCCCAAATAATCAAGGTCTCGTCGAACAGGCCGCGAGCCTTCAGGTCTTGAATCAGTCCGTAGCAGGGTTGATCGATGTCGCGACACTGATCCGGCAATCGGCCGGCGACGTTGCCATGCGTGTCCCAGTTATTCAGATAGACCTGGACGAAGCGCGTGCCACGCTCGATCATCCGCCGCGCGAGTAGCACGGTATGACCGAAGCTGCCCGGCTTGCGCGCCGTTTCGCCGTAAAGCTTGTACGTCGATTCTGGCTCGCTGCTCAGATCCGTCAACTCGGGCACGCTCGATTGCATGCGGAACGCCAGTTCGTACTGCTGGATGCGGGTGTGCGTCTCGGGATCGCCCACCTGCCTGAAATTCATTTCGTTCAGCTCGCGCAATCCGTCCAGCGTATTGCGGCGCACCGCCGAGGGCACACCCGGCGGGTTGTTGATGTACAGAATCGGATCGGCGCCCGCGCGGAACGACACGCCGGCGTGCTCGCCCGGCAGGTAACCGGCCGACCAGAGCCGTGCCGAGATAGCTTGTACCTGCTCGGTATTGGTTGGCTTGGCCACCAACACCACAAACGTGGGCAGGTCCTGGTTCATAGAGCCCAAGCCGTACGACACCCAAGAGCCCAGGCAGGGCCGTCCGGTAATCTGGTTGCCGGTCTGCATATAGCTGATGGCCGGCTCGTGATTGATGGCTTCGGTCTGCATGCTGCGGATAAAGCAGATGTCGTCGACCGATTTGGCCAAGTTCGGCAGCAGCTCGCTCACCCACATACCGCTGCCGCCGTGCTGGGCGAATTTGAACTTCGAGGGAGCAATCGGAAACCGCTTCTGGCCCGAAGTCATCGTCGTCAGCCGCTGGCCCATGCGGATCGAATCGGGCAGGTCCTTGTCAAACCATTCCTGCATGGTGGGCTTGTAGTCGAACAGGTCCATCTGGGCAGGGCCGCCGACCATGTGCAGGTAAATCACCTGCTTGGCCTTGGGGGCGAAATGGGGGCCGATCGGCAAATGACCGTCAGGCATGCCGGCCGGCGTGCTGCTGGTCGCGGCCTGTGCGCGGGACAATCCGCCCCCCAAGAGCGACGCCAGCGCCGCCGTACCCAGGGCATTCGCCCCGCGGGTAAAGAACTGGCGGCGGGTCTCACTGCGAACCCATTCTTCGAAAAGCGGATGCATAAAAACCTCGGAATTAGTATTCGATAGCCGGGGGGCAAGTCGTCAGGAGCCCGCGCTCAGTCTCGCAAATTCATTCTGATTAATAACGACGGATTGCTCGCCACTGTGTTCCTATTTATTCAACACTTCGTCCAGATTCAGTAGTTCGTTGGCCAGCATCGTCCAACCGGCCAGCGTGCCGGCGTCGAGTGCCGCGTCGGGTTGCGATTCGCCGAACGTGACGACCTGTCGCGCGTCATCGGCGTGCTCACGATAAAAGGCGACCAGTGACGCCACCGATTTTTCCACCAGCGGCTGCTCTTCAGCGGTAAAGGGGCGCGCCAGCAGTCGTCGGGCCAGGAAATCGATCCGCGACGGATCGTTGTCTCCCCCTTCGCGCAGTGTTCGCTCGGCCAGCCGTCGCGCCGCTTCAACCATCTGGGGGTCGTTCAACGTTGCCAGAGCTTGCAGCGGCGTATTCGTCCGTTCGCGGCGCACGGTGCATTGCTCGCGGTTGGGGGCGTTGAAAATCTCCATCGACGCTGGCGGGGCCGCACGCTTCCAGAACGTATACATGCTGCGGCGATACAGGTTATCGCCCGAGTCACGCTTGTAGTCGCGGGTGTTGCTGCCGATCATGGCCACCGCCTCCCACACGCCTTCAGGCTGATAGGGGCGGACGCTCGGGCCACCGAGCTTGCGCGTCAAAAGCCCGCTCGCCGCCAAGCCATAGTCACGCACCATTTCGCCATCCATGCGAAAGCGCGGGCCGTGCGCCAGCAAGCGGTTCTGAGGATCCTTCTCCTGCTTCTCGGTGGTGGTGGCAGCCGATTGCCGGTATGTCGCCGACAGTACGAGCTGCCGGAAGAAGCGTTTCATATCCCAGCCGTTTTCGCGGAAGTCGACGGCCATCCAGTCCAACAGCTCCGGATGCGACGGCAGTTCGCCCGCGACGCCGAATTCGCCACTCGTCTTGACCAGCCCCGTGCCGAACACTTCCTGCCAGAATCGGTTCGTCGTTACCCGTGCCGTCAGCGGATGCTCGGGTCGCAACAACCACTGGGCATAACCCAGGCGGTTGCGCGGCACTTCGGCCGGGAAAGGGGGCAGGATATCCGGTGTGTCGGCCTTTACTTCGTCACGGCGTTTGTCGTAGTCACCTCGATAAAGGATGTAGGCCACCGGGGTATCGGTTTTTTCCTGGGCCACATGGGCAATCGTGGCCCGCCCCTTGATGGCGGCCTCGCTGGAATCCAACTCGCGCTTGCGCGCCGTAAGTTGCTGGTACGAAGGATCGACCGCTGCTAGCCACCAACCGTACAGCTCTTCGACCTCGCTCGGGCTGCGTCCTTCGGCCGGCTTGGCCACCAGGTACGCGGCGCGCGTCGCGCTGGCAAGCTGTGCCACTTCGGCCGGCTCGAGGGACCGGCTGTACAAACGCAGATCTTGCAGCGACAAATCGTCAACGCGCGAGCTGGTATTGCGCTGCGCCAGTTTCAAGGGGACCGTGGTGCGGATGGAATTCTTCAACGAATTGGCCGCCACCTCGACGTCTTGCACCGCGCCGTCGACGTACAGCTTCACCCCTTCGGCCTTACCCGACCCGTCGTAGGCGACCGTCACATACTGCCACTTGTCGACCGTCATTGGCTTCTTGCCGACCACCTTCACGGCGTCATCCGGCCAGCTATGAACAATGTGCGTCGCCGGGCGACCATTATCGAGCCACATGTCCCAGCCACGATATCCGCTCGCTTCGTCCATGCGAGCAACCATCGCCCCGCTGAGTTTCTCGCGCGGCACCTTGACCCAGGCACTGCAGGTAAACGCCTGATCCTTCTCGAAGTCGCCGACACCGGCCACCTCCATCACCGTTTCGGGCCGGCTTTTGAAAGCCTTGCTGGCCGTCACGCCGGTATCCCAGGCTGGCTCCGCGCCGAGCGTGACCGGCCGAGGCTGCCCGCCAACCGATACGGCCAGCACGTTGCCGGCGCTCTCGCCCAGCGGGGCATAAAACGCCAGGCCGGCGCTTACCAGTTTGGCTTCGATCGTGGCCGGCGCGGCTTGCGCGAGCCAGACGTCGAATTCTCCGCGGGCCGCGGCACGTCGCGAATCGATCTGTTGCTGCGCGGTCGCTAGCTGGCCGGGGAGTTGCTCCCAAGCGTGGCAATCTTCCATCGTGGGAACGACCACCACCGGAGGCGTATCCTTAATGTTGCCGTCCATGGCACCCTGGGTGGTGTTATTGAAGAACGCCGCCATCTCGTAGAACTCGCGCTGCGAGAAGGGATCGAACTTGTGATCGTGGCACACGGCACAACCGGTCGTCATGCCCAGCCACACCTGAGAAACCGTCTCGGTGCGATCGCGCGTGTACAGCACCAGATATTCTTCCGGGATGACCCCCCCTTCGTTGGTCGTCATGTTGCAACGATTGAAGCCCGAGGCCACCAATTGGTCGAGCGTGCGCCCCTGCAGCAAGTCGCCGGCCAATTGCTCGATCGTGAATTGGTCGAAAGGCAAGTTGCGATTCAGCGCGTTGATGACCCAATCGCGATAGGCCCAGCCCTCGCGATAGTTGTCAAAGTGGATGCCGTGCGTATCGGCGTAGCGGGCCGCATCGAGCCAATAACGCCCGCGATGCTCGCCCCACTGCGGCATGGCCAGCAGGCGATCGACATAATGTTCGTAGGCCTCGGGCGACGGGTCATTGACGAACGCCTCGACGTCGGCCGGCTCTGGCGGCAGGCCAACCAGGTCGAGACTCGCGCGACGCGCCAAGGTGCGGCGATCCGCTTCGGGCGCAGGCTTCAGCCCTAACGATTCGAGCCGCGCTAAGATGAAGTTGTCGATCGGGCTGCGCGGCCAGGCTTTATCCTGCACCTCGGGCACAGCCGGACGCACCGGCGCGATAAACGACCAGTGCGGCTGATACTCGGCACCGGCCGCGATCCAATCGGTGAGCATTTTCTTCTGCTCGGGCGAGAGCGTCTTGTGCGCGGCCGCCGGCGGCATCACGGTGTCTGGATCCGTCGAATTGATCCGTTTCACCAGCTCGCTTTCCTCCGGCTTGCCGGGTTGAAACGCCCCACTCTCGATGGCCGCCTCGCGACGGTCGAGCCGCAGGTCCGCCTTACGCGACGCACTGTCCGGCCCGTGGCAGGCAAAACAGTTCTCGGCCAAGATCGGCCGAATGTCGTGGTTGTAGCCGATCGCCTCGCCTGCCTGAGCCGTGGCAGTCAATAGTGCCAGGCAAACCAGAGCGGCCAGCAGATGCGCGCGTCGCGTCATTTCGAAATCCCCGGAGAAGCAGTTCAGGCGGGAGGGTGCAATGCCAAGAGACGATGCGCCGGGTGGGGTAGGCAGGGCTGAGGTCGGCGCGACTCGCCTCTGGCCATGATTGTAAACCATCGTACGAGCGGAGGAAACAATTCGGCGGCCAGGAACTGGGAGGGGCGTCGCCGACTTGGGAGGGTGGCAGCCCGGGAAAGTCCGGCCGCCGCCATGAGGTTGCGGATCAGCGACCGTGCATCGGCAGGACACGAGGCCACGGGCTGGCAGAGGCAAGCCGGCCGTTAAGTCCCGCTGCGCCGGACGCGGCGCTGCGGTTTTTGCCGACTGGCGCAGAGTTTGCTATCGTTTCCCGCCGGCGTTTCCCGTCGGACTCGCTACTCGGTAGTCGTCGCAGTCACCGCCCGACGGCATCCTGATAGGCGTCTGGGGCACACGGGGGTCAAGAATTCGGGTCCCAGGGCAAGACTTACCATGGCAGGGTCCCAGATCAAACAATTTACGTATTTCGCAATTCACGTATTACACTTTGGTACGCTCTGATTCCGAGCGTTTTCTTCCGCCAGGCAAGGGTCTTCGACATGCGACAGTACCGTTGCGTCTGTAATAACAAAATCTTCTACGAGAACAGCCAGTGCCTGGCTTGCGGGCGCGAGCTGGGTTTCTGTCCGACTTGTCGGCGGTTGGTGGCCCTCGCGCCGCAGCCGGATGGCGGCTTTACGTGCAGCAATCCGGAGTGCGGCGCCGAGTTGGTGAAGTGCATCAACTATTCCCAGCACAACGTCTGCAATCGATGCGTCGCGCGGCAGAATGCCGGCGAAGGGGGGTTGTGCGACTGCTGTCGGTTCAACGACACCATTCCGGACCTTTCGGTCGCGGGAAATCTGGAAAAATGGCGCCGCCTCGAAGCCGCCAAGAGACGCCTGTTCTATGACCTTGACGAACTAGGGCTCCCCTACGGCACCGCGGTCGACCAGGTCGATCCGCCCCTCACGTTCGACTTCAAGGCCGACGTGATCAAGAACTCCGGGTTCTGGCGCTCGGTCGGTTCGCAGCAAAGAGTCTTTACCGGCCACGCCGAAGGACGCATCACGATCAACATTCGCGAAGCGGACGACGTCGTCCGCGAAAAGCTGCGGGTTGACCTCGGTGAAGCGCACCGCACGCTGATCGGCCACTTTCGCCATGAAGTAGGGCACTACTATTGGGATCAGCTCATCAAAGGGCGTCGCGAGGATGCCTCGCGCGCGGTCTTCGGCGACCACGATCAACCGACCTACGCCGATGCGCTCGATACCTATTACAAAAATGGGGCACCGTCGGATTGGGCTTTGAGCCACGTCAGCGCCTATGCCACGATGCATCCCTGGGAAGATTTTGCCGAGACCTGGGCCACGTATCTGGACATGGTCAGCGGCCTCGATACGGCCCATCACGTCGGCTTCGGCGGGGAACCGGAACCTGCCAGCGCCGATGTCGACCGCATGGTCAAGCGCTATCAGCAACTGGGGATCGCGCTGAACGAGATCAACCGCAGCATGGGTTTGTTGGACGTGGTGCCCGAGGTCTTTGTGCCGCCGGTCGTGGAGAAGCTTCGCTTCATTCACGAGTTGGTGCAGGCGGGCCGCGCCGAAAATGGCGCCCTAGGCGGACAACCCCCGGTGCTGGCGGCGCCAGTAGCAGCCAACTGACGCGCCAGCCCGCACAAGCATAAGAACCTGCGGCGCGCCCGGTCGACCGACCGAAAATGTTGTACCGCCGCACTGCGCGCGGTAGAGTGACGCTGGAATCTCAGCGGGGGTGCTAACGACGGTCTTGGCCGACCGTCTTCTAAAGATCGTGCGTCACGGCTCAGTCCCAACGACAAAGGAGCGTGCCATGTCTCAGCGAAACCGGCGGGCCTTTTTGGCCGAAGTGGGTCAGGGAGTCATGGTCGCCACGATTGGCTACGGGGCGGCCGTCGAAATGGGGCTGGCACGCGCAGTCGCCGACGAAGCACCGCTGCGGCTGTCGTTCGGTCCGCGCGAGTCGTTAGTCGCGCTGATGCAAGAGACGCCCATCGATCGGCTGATGCCAACTCTGGTCGAGCAGCTTCGCCAGGGAGTCGCACTCAAGGAGCTGGTCGCCGCAGGGACGCTGGCCAACGCCCGCACTTTCGGCGGCGAGGATTACATCGGCTTCCACGCCTTCATGGCGCTGGCGCCCGCCTGGCAGATGGCGAACGAAATGCCCGAGGCGAGCGCCGCATTGCCGGTGCTGAAGGTGCTCTACCGCAACACGAGCCGCATCCAGGCCAAGGGAGGTTCGTCCGAAGAAGTGCTGCACCCGATCGCTGATAGCGCGGCGGTCGACGCCACTCAAGCGGACGAGCGCATTCGCGAGGCGGTACGTGCCAAAAACCTGCCTCTTGCCGAACAGCTGCTGGCCGCCGCTGCCCGCAATTCACCCGAAGAAGCTTTCAACGATTTGTTGCCGGCCGTGGCCGACGGTGTCGAAGTGCATCGAACCGTCTTGGCTTATCGGGCCTGGGATCTGTTGGACCTGGTGGGTCGCGAACATGCCGTGACCATGTTACGGCAATCGTTGCACTACTGCGTCGAGAACTGCAAGCCGCAATACACGGACCGGTTTGCCGGAATTCGCGCCCTGTTGCCGCGGCTGCTCGATCAATACAAGCTGGTCGAGCGAGAAGCGGGCACGCGCGTGGCCGACGACGCCTGGATCGAGTCGATGTGCAACACGATATTCACCTCCAGCGCCGATCAGGCGGCCGACGCCGTTGCCGCCGCACTGGCCGATGGAATGAGCGCAAGCTCGGTGGCAGACGGCATTGCCCTGGCAGCTAATCAGCTGGTGCTGCGCGATGCCGGACGTGCCGCCAGAAATGTCCAACCGAACAAGCCCGTCGGCAGCGTTCACGGCGACTCGATCGGCGTGCACGCCTGCGACTCGGTGAACGCCTGGCGGAATATTGCCACGGTGAGCAACCGTCGCAACGCCGTGGCCAGCTTGATCCTCTCGGCCTGGCAAATTGCCAGCGACCGTGGTTACGGCGGTAGCGAGATATTGGCCGCGCATCCGCGACCCGACACCGAGCAGGTCGACAAAATCGCGGTGCGCGATCAAGATTCCCTGGTCCGCGAGTTGGACGATGCCATCCGCCAGCAAGATCAGGCAAGGGCGTGCGCCCTGGTACATGTCTACGGCCAGCAAGGATTCGCGGTCCGACCGGTGCAGGACCTGTTGCGGCAATATGCCATCAGTGAAGACGGAGCCCTGCACGCAGAGAAGTTCTACCGCACCACCAGCGAAGAGTTCGCCCGATCGCGGCCGCAATTCCGCTGGCGGCAATTCGTGGCGCTGGCCCGCGTCACGGCCAGCGAATATGGCCAACCGGCTCCGGGCGTGGCCGAGGCACGTCGACTGCTGAATGTGTAGGGCGTTGTACTCGGCAGTGGTTGGGTGATAATCGACAGGCGACAGCGTGACCAACTTCCCGCCTTCCCCTGCCGGATCCCTCCCATGCTCGCACGAAATCTCTTAAGAGTCCCCGTCGGTCCAACACGCCGCGATTTGCTTCCCAAGTTGGCCTTGGCGTTTTCGCTTGCCCTTGTGGCCAGCGTCTCGCAGCATGCGCCCGCCGCCGACAGCGAAGCATCCAAGTCGCCGGCGCGTTTATTCTTCACCTCGCAAGGCAAGACCGCCATCGTCAATGCCGACGGTAGCGGGTTGCGATACTTCGATTTCGACGTGCCGGGGCAGGCCACCTGGCAACCGAGTTCGGCTTTTACCGACGGCCGGCGCGTGGTGTTCCTCAGCATGGAGCCACGTCGCGACGGACCGGGCCGGCCGTTCGATGAGTATTACACGCAAACGCCGACACATCTGTGGATTCATGACCTGGCCGACGGTTCACTCACCGAGATTTGCAATCGCGATAGGCTGGCGCCCTTCGAAACTCCGGCCTTGCTGATCAATGACGAGCGATTGCTGGTGCAAGTCGTGCGCAACAGGGTGGGCCAGATTTTCAGCATGCGGCTCGACGGCAGCGATCCGCGCGAATTCACCCGCGCCGGCGAAGGCCTGCCCTACGGCCTGAGCCTGAGCCCCGACGGCAAACGCGTGGCATTTCATCTGGCGAGCCCCCAGGGCTATCAAGTTTGGACGAGCGATGTCGATGGCGGCAATCGCGTGCGCGTGGCGGCCCATCCCGACCACCTGTACTTTGGCACCAGTTGGTCGCCCGACGGAAAATGGATCTTGTACGTCGATTGCCAATACAAGCAACAGCCGGGGCATGACTGGGCCGATGTGTGTGTCGGCCGTGCAGACGGCAGCGAACATCGCGTGCTGACCACGGGCGCGGCGATGTGGTTTGCCGCCACGTACGGTGATCCGCAGACGCGCGGCAGCGGTTCCAATCTGCCGGCCTGGACGCGCGACGGCCAGATACTGTTCCCCCGCCGCACCGAGGGCGCGGTCGTCCCTTGGCAGTACCGCGTGGGGCAGCCCGACGTTGACCATTTCAATCGCGACTTCAAGCCCGAGCTAGCCCGCGGCGGCACCGAGATCTGTCGCCTTGATCCACGCGACGGCCAGGTCACGGCCCTGACGCATAGCGACCCACCAGTGTGGGATTTTCGCGCCAGCGAGTCTCCGGACGGAAAACAGCTCGTAATTTGTCGGGCAGCGACCGGCGCCGCCCCAGCCATTTGGGTTATGGATGCCGACGGCACGAGCCCGCGGCGAATCACGCAGGGTGTCGACGATCGCGGTGCGGATCATCCGCGCTGGTTGCCCCAGCCGATCAGGTAGGCCCTCACGTGGCGAAACCAAGTGACCAGGTCGTGCAACCGGCTTTTGCGGTGATGGAATGTGCAGGGGCAACGTGCATTTGCTTGCGATTTCGCCATCGCAACTGCAAGGGCGCGGGAAATGCTGCCCTTGCTATGCTGCTGGGCGCGGTATGATTTAGATATCGCCCACCGCATGCGGGGAAGTCGTGCGGCTTCCTTTCCGCTGCTGCTTCTGACTGCGTGCGGAATTTGTCTCGCCGAGAAGCGCCGTGCTTGCTCGGTTACACGCAGTCAGGAGAGCTTGCCCATGTATGCCCTACTTTGCACAGCGGGGGCCACCACCGCATTGCTGGTGGCAAGTGTAGTCTCGGCCGCCGATCCCGCGTCCGCGAATGCTGCCGCCGCGCAGAATGCTGTTGCGCCGGCCGCCGCGGCCAGCGCGCCACAAGCGGCCCCACAGGCGACCACGCCCGCCGCCACGAACCAGTCGCGGTATCGCCGCCACAACGGACGGTGGTGGTACTCGATGCCCAACAACAGTTGGGTCGTCTGGCAGAACAATGCTTGGGTTCCCTACACCGCAGGTATGTTCGCGGGGGACCGCAACATGGCCAGCAACAACGCAACGCGACGATATTCGTACGCCCCGGGATCGTCCGGATATCCGCGCGTATTTCGCACCCCCCGCGCTTCTGGCGACTCGCGTAGCATTCGTTACGCAGGCTCGAAGGCAAACTTCGATTACGCGCCTTATACCGGCGGAAGCGTTCAATAGTTACCACTTGAATACACTCCCTGAGATCGCGACGCGCGACCAACGCGTGACACGCGCGGTCTCGGGGATCAGTGTATTGGCAGGGCCTTAGGGCGCGGCAGCGCTAGCGACCGACAATTGTGGTCGCCGGGCTGCCCAAGTCGATCCGCGACGTATCAGTGCTGATGTGCCCGGATTGCGCGTGGCCGCCGCATCATGCCCCAGCACCGTCTGAAATACGCGACCCTGGCCATAGTCGTAGACGAACGCCATTGGCTCGTCCTGCTTGGTATCGCGACTGCGGGCCGTGGCTAGCACGTGAATCGGCTCACTCCCTTGTTGGCGGTAGTACAACTCGTCGGTCGTATCAAACGCGGCCAATCCCTGCGTGATCTCGTGCTGGCCGTCCGCGATATCGACACGGAACGGTCCGTAGGCGTCGTGCCCGCTTTTACCGGCTGTGTGATCCCACACGCGGCGGCAGATTTTGGTGCGGTATTCCGGCCAATCGGATTCTCCCGCGCCGGGCAACGAGAAATTGAAGGCCCCATTCGCGAAATGGATAATCGACAGTCCGCCGCCCGCTTGCAGATACTCTACAAAGTTGTCGCGGGCCTGCTGGCTCAAGCCTGGACGTTGCCAATTGCAATAGTTCAGCACAACTAGATCGAACTTTCGCAGCTCGTCGCGTGCCAGAAACTCGGGATCCTCCTCGACCTGGACCTGGTAACGTTTGTCGGCACCGGATAGCGCTTCGACCAGCACCGGCGTCGTTTCGCGCCAGGGGTGAGCCGGATGCTGATGCCCGGTAATGATCAGGGTGCGAATCGGCTTCGTGTCGATCGACTGCGACGCGGCGTCCGGCAGGGTCGACTGCACACCGCCAACGGGCACTTCGGCGTGCGCCGTCCACAACAGTGCATTGAGCACCATGCGGCGATAGTTTTCGACCTGCCAATTACTGTGAAAATGCCCGCCAGAAAAACCGAAGCCGCGTCCACCATCGGCCCGCTCGACGGCATACGCCACGACTTGCGGTTGCGTTTCTCCGGGAATCTCGGTCGTCAGGATCGGCGTCAGCCGCTTGTCTTTCGCCGCGAATCGCAGGTTGTAGTAATACTCTTCTTGCAGTTCGAACGGGCCGAGACCGCGACAAATGGGATGTTCGGGCGCACCGGGACGCGGCGTGGTTTTATGCGTGGCAATCTTCGAGAACCAGCCGCGCTCGCCCGGACCGCTCTGGTAGTCGAAGTAGCCGCCGATCCAATCCAGGAACTGCCGTCCCCCTTTTTCGTTGGGAACGAAGATCGTGTAGTGCAGCGCCACCAATCCGCAGCCACGCTTCATCTGCCGTTCGATGGTCGCCAGGCGCTCGGGCCGCAACAACGGATGGTCTCGCTCGTCGTGGTCGGAGCCATCACAGAAAAACAAAATCGTGTCGGCATCGTCGAACGTGCTGGGATCCTTCGGCCATCCGTCGGTATGAACTTCGGTCACCACGGGAGGAACGTTCGGCGAACTATCGAGACACGCTTTCAGCAACCGTGCGCCCTGTTCATATTCATGGTGCCCCGGCCCATGGCTTTTTGTGCCTGCCACCAGGACGATTTTTTTCGGTCGCGGGGACGCGTCCTTCGGTGGCGGTTTGTCCTCGGCCGCACCCAAAGCGGCAGCAATCGCGCCCACGATCACCAAGCACATACCGGCGTAAGCGAACATTCTCATCGTGAGCAGAACCTTTTTACGATCGGGAGCACGACTGGTAGACTGCCACAATCCGAGAGACCGGCGAAACGGGCGGAACTACCAGGAAGGATGATCACCAGCAACGCAGCTATTGTGGCCAACCGCGCAAGGCGGCGTCAAACGTACGACCATCCTTTAATTCAACCTTGCAGCCCCCCGCCCCGCATCGCGTACCTAGACTCTCAACATGTTGCAAGAAACCCAGCTCGAATCCGATCGTGTCACGCTCAATCTGGCCGCCGGGCCGTCGGCCGGGCCGCCGCTTCTTTTGCTGCACGGAGTGGCGCGCTGCTGGCAAGACTATATCACGCTGATTCCGACGCTGGGCACGCGTTGGCAAGTCATGGCGCTCGATTTTCGTGGGCATGGACGATCGTCACGCGCCACGTCATACCGCGTCGTCGATTACGTGCGCGACGCCGCGGCCGTTGTCGCGCGCAACGCTTCCGAGCCTGTCGTCGTGTACGGCCATTCGTTGGGGGCCATGGTCGCAGCGGCAGTCGCCGCTGAACTGCCAGGCCAGGTGCGGGCCATCGTGCTCGAAGACCCACCGTTTGGCACTCTTGGTGCAAACATTCGTCAGACCGTCTATCACGGCATGTTCGCGGCCTTTGGCCAATTGGCCGCGTCAGGACAAACGGTCGACGAGCTGGTCGCGCTACTCGCGGGCGTCACGTTGGCGACTCCGGGAAAATCACAACGCTTGCGGCTGGGTGAGCTGCGCGATCCCGCGGCTCTGCGATTCATGGCCAAATGTCTTAGTCAACTCGATCCTGCGACCATGACACCCCTGGTCGAAGGATGCTGGCTGGACGGCTATGATCAAGATGATCTGCTGCGGCGCGTCGCTTGTCCGACGCTGCTGCTACAAGGAGAAGCCTCGCAAGGAAGCATGCTCGACGACGCGGAGGCAGCCCGCGTCACCGCGCTATTACCACGCGCGACGCACGTACGCGTGGCCGGTGCGGGACATTTGATTCATTCAATGCAAACCGAAACGACCCTGCGCCTGGTCACGTCCTTTCTGGAATCCCTGTAAACACACCATCGCGGGCGGAGCTGCGACCATGAAGACAGCGCAAGGAACGATCCTCGTCGAACACGGTCAATTGATCGATGGTACAGGGTCGCAGGCCACGGCGGATGCAGCCCTCGTGATTCGCGATGGGCGCATTGTGTACGCCGGCTCCGCAGTCGGGGCGCCGGCAGTACCGGCCGATGCCACGCGCATCGACGCTCGCGGCGGCACGATCATGCCTGGGCTCGTGGAAGCCCATTTCCATCCGACGTACTTCGACGTTGCCGAGTTGCAGGATTTGGATATCAAATATCCCGTTGAGTTCGTCACATTGCTGGCGGCCGCCAATTCGCGGCTGGCGTTGGAATGCGGCTATACCGCGGCGCGCAGCGGCGGCAGCCTGTTCAACGTCGATGTGTGGCTGAAAAAGGCCATCGAAGACGGCCTCTCGCTGGGACCGCGCCTGGCAGCCAGCGGACGTGAGATCTGTGGCGCCGGGGGGCTGATGGACTGGAACCCCGACTTTCGCAAGATCGGCATGGAAGGGTTGGTGCTATTGATCAACGGCGCCGAGGAAGGGCGCCGCGCCGTTCGCAAACTGGTAAAGGACGGCGTCGAATGGGTCAAGACGTACCCGACCGGCGACGCCGCCGCCCCCGATACTAACGATCACCACACGCTATGCATGACGTTCGAAGAGATGCACGCCGTCGTAGCCGAGGCACACAATCACCATCTGAAGGTCACGGGGCATTGCCGCGCGACCGAAGGAATCAAGAACGCGATTCGTGCCGGCTACGACACGCTCGAACATGGCACGTTCATGGACGCCGAATCGCTCGACATGCTACTCGCGCAGAATACGCCCGTGGTCCCGGCCTTACAGTTCGAGTACGCCAGCGTCGAGCGAGGCCCCGAGTTTGGCCTGTCTCAAGCCGTGATCGATGGCCATCAAGAAACGCTCGAAGGGGGCGCCGAAAGCGCCCGGCTGATTCTCCGTGCCGGCGGACGTATCGGGCTGGGGGGCGATTACGGTTTCGCTTGGAATCCTCATGGCGACTACGCCAAGGAGATCAGCTTCTTCGTCAACTATGTCGGCTTTACTCCGCTCGAAGCTATTCGCTCGGCCACGCAAACCGGTGCCGAGATCATGGGGCGCGCCACGGAATTTGGCACGCTCGCGCCCGGTAAGCTGGCCGACGTGCTGATAGTCGATGGCGATCCGCTGGCCGATATTCGCGTGCTGGAAGACCGCTCGCGCTTCATTGCCATCATGCAGGGTGGCATCGTCAAAGCCGGTCAGTTGCTCGCGCCCGGCCCAGCGGCCGCGCGTGCCGCCGCGAATGGTTCCGGCGCCCCCGCGGGCCAACACGTTCGCGCAAACTAGAGGCAACTCACGATCACGCATAGAAAACCTATGGAACTTCGTCGTCTGGGAACAACCGATTTGCTGGTTTCGCCGGTGGCGCTGGGGTGCTGGCCCATCGCCGGCATGACCAGCATCAACGTCAACGACATCGACAGCATCGCCACGATCAGAGCGTGCCTGGACGTCGGCATTAATTTTCTCGACACGGCATTCAATTACGGTCCCGACGGCGAAAGCGAGCGTTTGATCGCCCAGGCAATCGGCGGGCGACGCGACGAAGTTGTCATCGCCACCAAGGGGGGCCTGCACTGGGGCGCTCAGAAGGATCGCCAGCACGATGCGCGGCCCGAGACGCTATGGCGCGAATGCGACGAAAGCCTGCGCCGGTTAGGGACGGATCACGTCGACCTTTTGTATCTGCACGCGCCCGATCCCCAGACACCGATAACTGAATCGGCCGGAGCATTGGCCGGCTTGCTGGCCGCGGGCAAAACGCGGTCGGTGGGAGTTTCCAACGTCTCTCTGGCACAACTCCAACAGTTTGCTAGCGTGTGCCCCGTGACTGCCTGCCAGCCGAAGTACAACATGCTGCAACGCGAGATCGAGGCCGACATTCTTCCCTGGTGCCAAGCGCACGAGGTGTCGTTGGTCACGTACTGGCCGCTGATGAAGGGACTGCTGGCGGGCAAACTGCCGCGCGATCACCAATTCGATCCCACCGATGGCCGCGCCAAGTATCCGATGTTCCAGGGCACAGAGTGGCAGAGGAATCAGGACCTTGTCGAGGCCCTGCGCGAGATCGGCCACGAAGCGGGAAAAACCGTCGCGCAGGTGGTCGTTAACTGGACCATCCATCGTCCGGGGATCACGGCCGCGCTGTGCGGCGCGAAACGTCCGGAACAATTGCGTGAGAACGCCGGCGCACTCGACTGGCAGCTCAGCGCGACGCAATTAGCTGCAATTGATCAGGCGCTCCTCGATCGCGGGCCCGCGGCATCGCAAAACGCGGTCTAGCGCGAAACCTTGCCGAACGCAGGGCTCGTTCCCATGGCCCTGGGCATCCGTCAGCTCTGCCGTGACCGGAGCTACGTGCTGCTGAAATTGACATCTGTCATCCGCGGGTTATGTTTTCGCGGCCCATTTGTGCGCGCCTCCGCGCCACCTTGGCCGGCCCGAGACAGGGAACGAGTCGATGGCTCAGGCTTTCCGCGCCGGAATCTTTTACGGCGTCTTCGTAATTGGCATTGTTTGTTCCGGTGCCACGGGACAACGCCACGTTGCAGCGGCGCCCCCCTCGACAAATCCGTCACGTTCCGCAGGGGTTCGCTACCAGGCCAACTCTCGCCAGACGGCAGCCACGGCGCCGGGTGTTGGCAATCCTTTACGCAGCGCGCCGTCGGCACCCGCCGCGCCAACAACGGCTCGCGACAAGGTATCGAAAACTTCCGTCGTGTCACGGCCGCCCCCGGCTAAGCCATTCGTGCCGAATACCGGCCTGTTGCATTTGTTCCGCAGGGCCGACAAGCCGACGGGGATGACAATCACAAGTGGGTCAACAAACGAAATCGGTTCGGGCCTGGGCGCGGGTTCGTCGCGCGCGGACTTATTTCCGCAAAGTAAATTCGCAGCATCGACACGTCCGCCGCTGCGTGTGATGCGCTTTGCCGACGTCCATCGCGGCGCGGCTGTGGTCCCGGTCACATCGCCACAGCGCGCCAAGGCCGCGGCTCAAGCGCTCGCATCGAGCCAGTCGACTTCGGCGAAGGCACCGTCCGACGCGGCTGAGCCGGAACCGAAAGTCTGGCGGCTCCCTCCGCTGGATCGTACGGTTCCTCCGACCCCTTTGCCGTCCGGCACCAAACTGCCGCAAGAGCCGATCAAGATCTATCCCGAAACCGGCTTGTAGATTCTTAGCACGCTCGTCGGCAGTCCTGCGCCGTAGATCACCGCTTGGGCGACGTCCTGGCACCGCGTGCGCGCGACTCGTAAGATAGGGCAACGTTCTCACTGCCATGCCCCAACGCGCGCCCGATTCGACATGAGTAGCCAGCCCTGCGATTCACCGCGCGGGAATGACCTGGGGCAAGCGACTCTCACCGCCATGCTCTGTGGCACGCTGCATATTCACGTGGCGTTCGATATCGGGGGCGAGGTGCTGCTAGAGCGGGCAAGAAAGTTGGTGCCGGCCGAATCGCAGAGCCTGCCGCGCCGGCCACGCACGCCACCCTCGATTGCCTATCGGCCTGCGCCGCTGCGATTTCCCTTGCCGCCTGCGAACTTGGCCTTGGCGGAATTGGGCGCGGTCCAAGCCTCGGTGGAAGCTACCGTGTTCGACTTTGGCGCCGTTGGTGTGACGCTGCAGGTGCCGTTTCAGCTCTCGGCCGCGGCGCTGTTGCGGCTTGCCCGCAGTCTGGCCGAGCCTGGCGAAATCGTGCGCGTCACCCGACAATCGTTCGCCCCGCTGTATGCCAGTTTGCTGCCGGCGATTCATCAGCCCGACTGGAGCGACCTCACCGAGGAGTATTTTGTTTTTCAGCTTCCGCCTAACGACTCGCTGCCGCCGCCGGCCGCATTGCTAGCGCAGCACGGCGCCTGGTTGGCAGGCCTGGTGCGATTGGAGGACGAGCCGCTCAGCCAGGAAGAAATCGACGAGGCGCTGCGTGCGCGCATCGGCTACGGCCCGCGCGATTTGTTCATACCCGAATGGTCAGCCGCCTTTTTGTTGGATCAGGAATGTGGCGAGACACTGCAAACGATCGAGTTTGCTAATCTGCAGCTGCTGGAATTTCGCTTCCTGGACGAGCAGCTCGATCGGCGACTGTCAGAGGCTTATCGGTTGATCCACCCACGCCAGCGATCGATCCTGCCTTTCTGGCGTACACACTCACTGCCGCTGCGGGCGCTGGGCGAGTTGCGGATGGAAGCCAACGACGTCTTCGAGCGGACGGGCAACGTGCTGAAGCTAGTCGGCGATCAATACCTGGCCCGTGTCTATCGCCTGCTGGCGGGCCGATTTCACCTCGACGCCTGGGAACAGAGCATCACCCGGTCGTTGCGCACGATGGAAGATGTTTACGCCATCGTCTCGGATCGGGCCGACACGTTCCGCGCCGAGTTCATGGAGGTGGTGATCATCGTACTGATCGCGTTGGAAATCGTCTTGACATTGGTAAAGGTTATGTAGCGGCGACTTGCCTGCACATCCAAATCCAACCTGATTCTCTCCCAATTTGCTTGCTGCGCCACGTTCCGATGGGTACGCTCGCAAGCGTGTTGGTTGGCCGCACTTCAGGCCCCGCCTCACGGTCGATCGCACTTCTTGAGTTCAACTGCAACTACAGCGGCATTAAGGAGTATTCGGACATGCGTTGCCTTCGAGTTAGTGGTGGGCGGAGTCTGACGATCGCCAGCCTGATCGCGGTTTGCAGCCTGATGCTGGGCACGGCGATCGCCGGCGCCGCCGATGATCCGAAGTACAAGCGCACCGAAGACGTGATCTACGGCCGCAAGTTCGGTACCGCGCTGACGATGGATGTCTTTCAACCCTCGAAGCCCAACGGCGCCGCGATCGTGTTTTGCGTCAGCGGCGGTTGGTTTTCGGCGCACGAGGCGATCAATACTTCACTTTTAAACGAGTTCCTCAAGCGCGGTTATACAGTCTTTGCCGTGGTACACGGCAGCCAACCGAAGTTCACCATTCCCGAGGTTCTAGAAGACATGCACCGCGCGGTCCGCTACATCCGCTATCATGCGGCCGACTACGCGATCGACCCGCAAAGGATCGGCATCAGCGGGGGCTCGGCGGGCGGGCATCTTTCGCTGATGCAGGGCACCGCCGGCACCGCCGGCAATCCCGAAGCCAAGGATCCCGTCGAACGCGAAAGCAGTCGCGTGCAGGCCGTGGCCTGCTTCTTCCCCCCGACAGACTTTTTGAACTATGGCGAGCCGGGCGAGAACGCTCTGGGGCGCGGCGTACTGAAGAACTTCAAGGCGCCCTTCGACTTCCATGAGTTCGATCAGGAAACGAAGCATTTCGTGCCGCTGACCAACGAGCCCAAGATCGTCGAAGTCGGCAAACAGATTTCGCCGATCACGCATGTCTCGTCCGACGACCCGCCGACATTGATCATTCACGGCGATGCCGACAAGCTGGTGCCAATTCAGCAGGCGGATTCGATCGTCGCAAAGCTGAAAGCGGCGGGTGTTCCGGCCGAAGTAGTCGTCAAGAAAGGGGCCGCGCATGGCTGGCCCGACATGGTGGCCGACACGGCCCTGTTGGCAGATTGGTTCGACAAGTACCTGGCCGCTCCGGTCGCCGCAAAGTGATGAGAGCCGCGCAAATCAGCTAAGGACGGATCCCGAACGATTCGGGATCCGTGACATATCTACAGCAAGATCCGCCCGAGGTGCCTGATTCCCCGCTGCATCTTCGTGACCGGCTATCCGGGCTTCATCGCTGGACAATTGTTGAAACGTTTCCTAGCCAAACCCGGAACCACGGTCCGGCTGCTCGTCATTCCGGCAATGCGCGCCGCCGCCGAGGCAGCCCGCGAGGAAATCCCGTTGGGGCGCGAGCGGACGGAAATCGTGTTGGGGGATATTACGCGGCCTTATCTGGGGCTCGACGCAGCCACCCTCGCCAGCCTGGCCGCCGAAGTCGACACCGTCTATCACCTGGCCGCGATTTATGATTTGGCTACGCCGCAGCAGATTTCGCGGCTGGTCAATGTCACAGGCACGGAAAACGTTCTCGATTTCTGCGAATCGCTTCCCCATTTACGCAAGCTTGTTTACTTTTCCACGGCTTACGTCTCGGGCACGCGAACCGGCCGGGTCCTGGAAGACGAGTTGTCCGAGTCGACCAGTTGGAAGAACTATTATGAACTCACCAAGTGGGAGGCCGAAGTCGCCGTGCGCCGGCGCTGGAAACGGATTCCGACCGTGATCATCCGGCCAGGCGTCGTAACCGGCGATTCGCGAACCGGGGAAATCAACAAGTACGACGGGCCCTACTTCGTGATTCGCGCGATGGCCGCCCTGGAACAGAAAGGTCTGCTCGGCTGGAGCCGTTACTTCTGGTCGGGCGGGCGCGACACACGTTTCTACATGGTGCCGGTCGATTTCATCTGCGACGCGACTGAGTTTCTGGCACATCATGACAGTGCCGCGGGCAAAGCCTATCACGTGCTGCCGAATCCAGCCGTGACGATGGGAGAACTGAGCGCCGCATTGTTTACCGCATTCGGATTGCGACCGCCGCCGTTCAGCACGCCCCCATGGCTCGCCCGTTTTTTCTTCAAGATGTTTCCGGTTCTGTCGCGGGCGTTACAATTTCCGCCCGAAGTGTTCGCCTACATGAAGCACGACGTGACCTACGATACGCGCAATCTGGATGCCGCGCTCGCCGGCTCGGGCATTCACTGCCCGTCGCCGCGAGAATGCGTGCCCGCGATGGTCGATTTCGTGCGCCGGCATCCTGATATCGCCACCAACTTCGGCCAGAATGCGACCAGCCGGCCCGAGATGGTGACGACGGCTCCGTGACACGCGATCGCCGAGCGATCGCGAGCCCAGAGTGCGCGTTGCCTTTGCCGCGCCGCGCATAAAAAAAGCCGCGGCCATCTTGTTTGAGAAGATGGCCGCGGCCTAACTGAATCCAACCTCCCGCCGATTGCGACGGTGGAGTCGCTGCGAGAAGGACGATGGTCAGGCTGTGCTAGGCACTAGCCGGTCTAGGACCCCGGTCCTCGCTTTTTGGGTTGGCACCTCCGACGGAATTCGAGGCGAGAGGCATGGCTCTAAAAGTCGTATCTACTGGTTGCAGATTACATCGGCAGCATTGCCCGGCGGGTACGACGGAATTTTCGATTTTTTACGTCGCCACCCGCCGGGCGATTTTGCAACCCGGTAATAACATTCTACCGCGCGAACGCTTAGAGTGATTCCAGGAGGCGAAAACTTCCCGAGATTTGCGCTGCGGCTCGTGATTTGCATTGCCGGCAAAGGGTAGCAACGGGCGTCCTCATGCAGTCGCGGGCTGGCCTTACGGCAGCGTCGAACCCATGAGGGCAATCCACGCCAACAATAAGCCGCCTGGGCCCCGGGACGACGATCGCCTGACGGAGTGCTGTCGTAAGACAGTTTGGCACTCGCACGGCGGGGAAGCGGCAGAACCGCCTATGGCCTATTTCGGCCGGCGCCGCGGACCGTTGGCAGAGTCCTCCCGACCCTCAAAGTCGTCCAGCAGGGCGTCCACAGCGGCCGACAGACGCTCGGGCGTTTCGTACGTCCCGGCCTCGATGGCTTGCCGAATCTCGGCCAGCCGAACTCGTCGCTCCGCGGGGCTCTGCGGGAAATTGGTCATGGCGCTCTATTTCTTCTCGACAATCCAGATGTTGCGATAGTAGACCGGGTTGCCGTGGTTCTGCAGCTGGAACGGTCCGACGCCGGGTGCCTCTTGCGGCAAGCCGCCTGGCGTCAGCTTCGGCAGTTCGAAGTTCTCGTAGATCGGCACGCCGTTGTGCCGCACGCTGACGATGGCATTCTTCGTTTTCTTGCCGGCGTCATCAAATCGTGCCGCGGTGAAGTCTATGTCATAGGTCTGCCACGTCAGCGGCGGATAGCACATGTTTACGGCCGGCGCCTGAATTGAATAAAACCCGCCACATTCGTTGTCTTTTCCGTCCAACCCGAACGAATCGAGCACTTGCAGTTCGTAGCGGTTTTGCAGGTAGACGCCGCTGTTGCCCCGGCCCTGGCCGCGCGCGGCTGGCATAAACGGGGTTTGGAACTCGATGTGCAACTGAAAATCGCGGAAGCTGTCCTTACTGATGCAACCAGCAGCGAGCAATCCGCCGTCCGCCAATCGACCGCCGTTCCACTTATCGACCGACGTGCCGTCGAATAATACGATAGCGTCTGCGGGTGGTTTGGCACCGAGTGTGGGGCTTTTGCGTTCAACGCGCTTCAATGTTCCGATTTTGGCGCCGTCGGCACCAGTCACAGTAATTACGCCGTCGACCAGTTTGCCGGTGGGGCCCTCTCCACTAATCGTTGTCACGCCGTCCTTGGTCTCGCCCGAGCGATGGCGCCGACCCGCGTCCTTGTTCCAGCCGTCGCCCGGCAGACCGCCAGGATATCCCTCGGCATCGAACTTGCCGTCCCCCAGCGCGATGACCTGCATACCAACCTTGCGGGGCTCTCCGTTGATCGTCAGTTCGCCCACGTACTCGCCCTGCACTTTGTAGTCAGGCCCAGCGTCGGCTGCCGCGGTGAACGTGGACTGCCCCTTGTCGGCAGCGATCGCTTGGCCGAGCGGCGCGGCAGCAAACAGCAACAGGGCGGGCAGAACGGCGCGGGCGAAGAGGCGGCTCATGGTGTTTCCTTGTGGCGCGGGAATGACTCGTATGCACCGAAGCATTGAGAAAGCAGGCTTCGGTCGGCCGCTATTGTGCGCACGCACAACAGACACCGCAAGTTTCGGAAGAAAGTTGCCAGGGAGTCCCATCCCACGAGCGCAGCCGAAAGGCGAGCGTCTACACGCACCAAGAATTGCGATTACACGCATCCGCAAACACCAACCACGCACGATCGCGCGGCGGTTCTACGCCAACAACCCTGTAACGACTTCCCCCTTCACCAGCTCGCGAGGCTGGTTCAGGTGGTTGTAAACGATCGTATTCGGATCGATGCCGACCGAATGATAGATCGTCGCCAACAGGTTGGCCGGATGGACCGGATCCTCGAGGGGGCCGCTGCCCGTGGCGTCCGACTTGCCGTACACGCTGCCCCGTTTGATGCCGGCACCCGCGATGCAGGCCGTATAGCAATACGGCCAGTGGTCGCGGCCATCGTCGCTGTTGGTATTGCCCGAGGTACTCACGCCGCGTTTGGGGCTGCGGCCAAACTCACCGATGGCCAACACCAGGGTGTCGGCCAATAAACCGCGTTCGTCGAGGTCGGCGATCAATGCCGACAAGCCGCCATCGAGCAGCGGCGCACATTGATTCTTCATGCGGCCCGATAACCCCACATGTACATCGAACGAATGGTTGTCGCTGTTGGCGACCTTGGGCCAATTGACTTCCACCACGCGGGTGCCGGCCTCGACCAATCGGCGGGCGAGCAGCAGGCTCTGGCCAAAGGTGTTGTTGCCGTATTTTTCGCGTGTGGCGAGCGTTTCCTTCGATAGATCGAACGCATCGCGTGCTCGTCCCGAGATCACCAGGCTGAGAGCCCGGTCATAGTATTCGTCCAGATCGTAGCGCGCCGTGGCTCGCTCGACGGCGGGCATGCCCTCGGCAATCACATCACGCAGCTTGGCACGACGCTCCAAGCGCGCCGAGGAAACTTCGGGACGCAGCTGTAAGTCGTCGACCTTGATGCGCGACATCTTGGCCATGTCCATGTCGTCGCCAGTCGGATAGAGATAGTACGGGTCAAAGGCGCGGCCGAGAAAGCCTGCCGTGCCGGCCTTGCCCACTACGTTGCTCTCCTGCAGCGGTCGTGGCATCATCACGAACGGCAGCATCGGCACCGTCGTCGGTTTCAGACGGACGATGTTGGAGCCAAAGTTCGGAAAGTCCTTCGGGCTCGGCGGCTCCAATTGTCCCGACGCGCTGACGCGATCGGTCGTATAGCCGGTCAGCATTTGGTAGATGGCAGCCGTATGATTGAACAGGCCATTCGGCGTGTAGCTTACGGAACGGATCAGTGTCAGCTTATCAGTCACTTGTGCGAGCTTGGGCATCAGCTCCGTGACTTGCAGCCCTGGCGTTTTGGTATCGATGGGATTGAAGACGCTCTTCACATTGTCAGGAACGTTAGGCTTGGGATCCCACAAGTCGAGATGACTGGGACCGCCCTGCAAGAAAATCAAGATCACGCTTTTCGCCTTGCCCCAACCAGGCCCACCGGTCACGGCGGCTTCGGCAGCACGTGCGCTCTGCTGATGACGGAACATGTCGGCGAGAGAGAGTCCCAACATCGACGAACCGCCGACTCGCAGCAACTCGCGGCGGGTGACTCCGTCGCATGTGTCTTTGCCAGCCCGTCCAGGAATTACCAGCATCGTGGGCTCCTCGCGTCGTGGGGTTTGCGGTGGGGCGCATCGCAGGGCGCGGAATAGAATCCGCGCAGCCGCCGCGTGCGCAATGCTTTGGCGTGCAAGGGGCAGTATAGCGCCGGCGGAAAGCGCGTGTCAACTGCGTGGAATCGCGAAACCCAGCCCAAGAAACGACTTGCGATCATTTTACAGAAATCGCGATGGCGGCGGCAAAACCATGTCCGCCACGGCTCGATCGCTGACGCTACCACGACTCAACTTGCAGTGCATGAGCCGCCAAAAAGGCCTCGGCCTCGGATCGCGAGAAAACGCTCTCGGTGGCACTGATCGAACGCACGCAACTGGCTCCCAGGGCGCTGGCCCAGGCCAGGCAGCCGCGCGGGTCGGCACCGGCCAGCAGTCCGGCGATGTAGCCGGCGTCGAAGGCGTCGCCCGCGCCGGTGCCGCCAACATAGTGGGTTGGAAATACGCCGGCTTTTAATCTCAGGTCTTTCGTGGCCAAAACGGTTCCCTCGCCGCCGCAGGTAATCACGGCCGTACCGGCGCCTGCCGCTAAAAAGCGCTCGGCCTGCGCCTGGGGTTCGGCCAAACCGGTGATGGCCGCGGCCTCGTCGGTGTTCGGCAGAAAGATGTCGGTCTCGGCAAGCACTGGCGCCAACTGCGACCAATGGTCGCCGGGACCCG
Source organism: Pirellulales bacterium (assembly GCA_036490175.1). Lineage (NCBI taxonomy): Bacteria > Pseudomonadati > Planctomycetota > Planctomycetia > Pirellulales > Pirellulales bacterium. The sequence continues at coordinate 58,353 of DASXEJ010000077.1, forward strand.
GCAGAACTACGTCCAGGACCGTCGTCACGCCCCAGCGGCGGACCTGACGAAATACTTCGGTCAATTCATCGGGCAATAGCGCGGGCATCAGCAGATATCCGCCGACGTACAGAACCTTCGCCGCGCGCACGCGCTCCAACGGAATATCGGCCGCGGTGAAGCGGGCGTTGGCTCCTACGGTGTGTACGAAGCGCCGGTCCTGGCCGCGCACATTAACAATAAGGGTTCCTGAGGTGCCGACGCCCGCCAATTCGCGCACGCTCGAGATGTCGACGCCCGACTCGGCGAGCGACTCGACGATATAGCGTCCAAATACGTCGCGCCCGACTGAACCGACGACCGCCACCCGCACGCCGACGCGGGCCAGGTCCACCGCGGCATTTGACGCACAACCGCCGATCGACAGCGACAAGTGATCGGTCAGAATCAGCTCTCCCGCCGCTGGCACATGCTCGATCGGCGCACAGCCGTGATCGGCCACCAGAATCCCCACGCTTAAGCAGTCGATATCCATCGTGTTGCGAAACGCCCTGGCAGGGCCTTAAGAAAGTTGGGCCGCCGGTCGATGCCGGACCGTTGGCGACGATCTTAGTGAACGCTGCCGCGGTTGTCGAACGCGGCCATACGGGCCAGATCACATCGCCATTGCAGATTGGGCCGCGCCACCGTTTTGTTACGGGGGCGCATAAAAAAAACCTTGGCCCGGGTAACAAAGTCACCCGAGCCAAGGCCGTCCTTCTGGCTTGGCGAAAGCCAGAGTTCCGTGATAAGGATCCACTCGATCCCACGATTCGGCGTGCCGAATCGTCATTGATCAGCAGCGATAAAGGCGATCGCCGCCGGCCAACGGACCGTGCAGGGTCCTTCCTCAAATAAAGATGTAACCCTCCTCGTTGTGCTGGGTCAGGTCGAGGCCGCGCTGCTCGTCGTCGTGCGAGACACGCAGACCCATGACGACGTCAAGTATCTTCAGCAAGACAAACGTGGCCACTATGGCCAGGACCCAAGTGCCGGCGACGGAAATCAGCTGGGCCTTCATGATCGAGCCCCCTTCCAACAAGCCAAGCGGCTTGTGTGTGCCGGCCACGTCCTGGACGGCACGGGTTGCGAAAACGCCTGTCAGGATAGCGCCCAACGTTCCGCCGACACCATGCACGCCGAACACGTCCAAAGAATCGTCGTAGCCCATCGCCGGCTTTAGCACGGCACAGGCCAGACTGCATACCACGCCGGCAATTGCACCCATGATCAGCGACGCCATGGGGGTCACGAAGCCCGACGCCGGTGTGATACACACCAGGCCGGCTACGGCTCCTGAAGCGGCACCGAGTAAAGTGGGCTTGCCCGTACGTAGCCAATCAACGACGGCCCAAGCTACGCATGCGGCCGCAGCCGAGAAGTGCGTATTGCAGAAGGCGCTGGCCGCAATGCCGTCGGCCGCCAGGGCACTACCGGCATTGAATCCAAACCACCCCACCCACAGCAGTCCGGCACCAATCAACGTATAGGTCAGGTTGTGCGGAGGCATCGGTTCGGTCGGGAAACCAACCCGCTTGCCGATAACCAAAGCACAGACCAAGGCCGAGATGCCCGAGCTGATGTGCACGACCGTGCCGCCGGCAAAGTCGAGAGCTCCCCCTTCGATGGCATTGGGCGAGTTATAGGCAAAGATGCCGCCACCCCACACCCAATGGCAGAGTGGACAATAAACGATGAAGTCCCACAGAATCGTGAACACCACCATCGTGCTGAACTTCATGCGCTCGGCGAACGAGCCAACAATCAGGGCCGGCGTGATGATGAAGAACATCCCCTGAAACAGCATGTGCGTCAGGTAAGGAATCGTGAGTCCTGGAAACATCGGCGTCGACTGGAAGGTAGTGTCGTTCCACTGTCCCCCCACGCCTTCCATGAAGAACATTTTGGCGTCGCCGATGTACTTCTCGGTGCCGCTGAAGCACAGCGAGTAGCAGAACAACGCCCACAACACCGTGTTCAACCCCATCAGGAAGAAGCATTGCATGAACACGTTGACAACGTTCTTCTTGCGCACCAGGCCGCCATAAAACATGGCCAATCCCGGCGCGGTCATCATCAGCACCAGGGCCGATGAAGTAAGAATCCAGGCATTGTCTCCCTTGTCCAGCGCAGGTTGCGGGGCAGGTTCCCCCGCTGCCGCGGCTTCCGCGACTTTCTCTTCAGCCACCTCGGCGGCTTCCTGGGCCCAGGCCTGTGTCGCCAGCTGCGCTAGCAGACTAAGCACCACGGCTGCGGTACAACAACACAACAACTTTTTCATTTCCGGCCTCGCTTTTTAGAAGGACTCCCTGGAAAAATCGAATGCTCGCCGTGCCGAGTCCAGGTCGCTCGGCAGGGCGTTTTTGATCGAGGATCGACAGACCGCCTCGCCTGTTGTGCGGTCCGCGCGTTTTCTGCAACAAACACAGTCGCGGCTTACCGATCACATAAATCGCGACCGAATCCACGAAACTCTGCTGGCAAGAATCGCTTGGGGCTAGCGAACGTCCACACGGGTCGCGTCAAGCTGTTCCTTCGCATCAAGGCGAGGGAGAATCGACGCAAAAAACCGTTGTCCTGGACGCCCAAGTCACGATTCTTGAATGCACGTCAAACTTGCAACTTGACGTGCAACGAGTTGGGGCTGAGAAAGCCCAGAGATATCAGCACGGCACCAGGTAGGGTCGCGGTCTGCGAACAATACCGCAGGCCGGCGCCGGCCAAATTGAAGGTGGCATCGAATTGCCGCTTGCCCCCGATCAGATAGTTGCTCAGCTTGCCTTTCTCATGCCCGCTGATGCGTGCAGGTGGCCAAGGCATCGAGCCGGACGCCATTATGCTGTAGGACGCTTTAGCGCGGCTGGCATCGGCAGCGCTTGGTGCGTCGAGACGTAAAGCGCCAAACAGAGCGATCA
>DASXEJ010000078.1 GCA_036490175.1 Pirellulales bacterium
AACCGACCGAGGTCGGCGCGATGATTCTCGAACCAGGACCAGTCACGCATTTGATTCTCGAGCTTGTCGGCGTAGAGATCCTGAATCCAAGCCGGCACCGCAGGATCGATCGCTACTTCCAGCACGTCCAAGAGCGGTAACTGTCCTTCTTCGGCGTACGCCACGTGCGGGGGCGGGTCCCAGTGGGGTGGAAAGTCGTCGGGCCGGTGCGCAGACATTTTGCCCACGGCGTCGGCGATCCGCCGCTGCGAAAAATCGGTCTCGACGGCATGACGCAATCGTTGCTCGGGCTGCGTGCGCGGCAGGAGCGGCAACCACACGGCGATGGCACAGACGCCGAGAATCCATAACGAACGATTCACGGCGCCCACGGGTCGGGCCTCGGCCAGCGCGTATTGCCAGGACCGCTGCCCCTGCAGCGTTATCATTGTTCCCAAAAACCAAACGAACCACGTCGCGAAAGTCGCAATGCGGAAAAAGAAGACGACCGTAAGAATGACTTCCTCGCGCTCGCTGAGACGCACGCCACCCATGATGTTGAACATCGGCATCGGCGTAAGGAACAGCACGCCCAGCGCCACGCTGTCCGCAAACATCATGACCGGAAATAGCGTGGCCCACGCGCTCGCTCCGTACAACACCGAGACGACGCGTGTCATCAATGCCACGCGCCACACGGCAACCGTCCCCAGCAACCACAGATTGGCTTGCATCGCCTCGCCGGCCGACGCCATGCGCTCGACCGGAATGGCGTACAACCACGCCAGGGGCGCGGTCATCCAATAAAGCGAGAGGAACACTCGATAGGCGGGCCAGAAGGGCTGCAGTCCGACGCCCCGAGCACGCGCTACACCATTGACGAGCAAGAACAGCAGAAATGACGTAACGAGCGACGCGGCGAATGGAATTGCCAGATGCCACGGCTCCGCCCACAGGTCCTTTCCGTCGTATTCACGTGCGAAGCCGGCCGATAACACGAAAAGGGCACCCAACCAAGGTGCGCCAGGCGTGCGACCGATCTGCAGAATCGCCTCGCGATTGCCGACCAGGTACTTGAGGAGGGTGCGGATCGACATGGGGCGCACTCATTGCGATCGAGCGGCGGGCGTCTACTTCCGCTTCTTGCCGCGATTGCGATCCTTCTTCGGGCCGCCAGCGCTGTTTTTTTTGCCGGTGCGGCCCGCACTTTTTGGCCGGGTTTCGCGGCTGGCGGGGCGGACTGGCGGACGCGCCATGTCGCGCTGCGGACGCTCGACCAACTGAGGTCGCGTACCGCGCGTGACAATGCGCAGGTCCAACTCGCGTCGATCGACGTCGACCCGCGCCACCGCCACGCGAATCAGATCGCCCAGGCGAAAGCTGTTGCCCGAGCGTCGTCCGGAAAGGCTGTGCGTGCGGCGATCGAAGCTGTAGTAGTCGTCCGCCAACGAGCTGATATGAATCAGCCCCTCGGCCGGCAGCTCGATCCCTTGGGCAAACAGGCCGTATTCTTCGACGCCCGTCACAACCGCGTCCAACTCGTCGCCGATGCGCTCTCCCAGATAGGCGAGCAGTTTGACCTTGGTCAGTTCGCGCTCGGCCGCTTCGGCGCGGCGCTCGCGGTCCGAACAGTGCTGGCCTAGTACAACCAACTCGGTGAGGTCGTTGCGTGGTTTTTTCTTTTTCAGAATGCCGTCGATCAGCCGGTGAATGGTCAAGTCCGGATAGCGGCGAATCGGCGAGGTAAAGTGGCAGTAGCATTCGCTCGCCAGGGCGTAATGCCCTTCCTCGGCAGGACTGTAAACCGCTTGCGCCAGACTGCGCAAGATGGCATAGTTCACCGCCTGTCGCTCGGGCTTCTGCCCCACTTCCTTCAAGAGCCTTTGAATCTCGAAGCGGCTCTCCAGGCTGTCGGTCTGATATCCCAGCTCTTTCACGAAATCGGTGAGCGCCTTCAGCCGGCGCGGATCGGGGGCCTGGTGTACGCGACGTAGAAAAAGCAAGTCGGCGGCGGCCAAAGCTTCGGCCACGGCTTCGTTGGCCGACAGCATGAACTCCTCGATGACCTGGTGGCTCTCGGAATTCTGCACTTTGTGGGCACCGACGACGCGCCCTTGCTTGTCGAGATCGACCTTCACTTCGTCTAGCGATAATTCCAGCGAGCCGCGCTTCATGCGCCGCGCCCGCAGCATCATGGCCAGCTCGTGCATGCGGCCCACCAAATCGAAAACCTCGGCCGGCAACTTGGCCTTCCATTTTGGCCGATCGGCCAGGTAGTCGTCGATTTCTTCATAGGCAAAGCGGTGCCGGCTGCGAATCGCGGCCGAATGCAGATCCACGCCCACCCGGGCCCCGTCGGCTGTGAACTCGATCATGGCCGTCTTGGTGTACCGCACCCGGCCAGGTTGCAGGCTGGCCAGGCCGTTCGAGATTACCTCGGGTAGCATCGGCAATACACGATCGGGCAAGTACACGCTGGTGGCGCGCTTGTGCGCTTCACGATCCAGCGGCGAGCCTGGCCGCACGAAGTGCGACACGTCGGCAATGTGTACTCCCAGCAGCCAGTGGCCATTTTCTAGTCGTGCCAACGAGATGGCATCGTCAAAATCGCGCGCATCGACGGGATCGATCGTGACGATGACTTCCTGAGTCATGTCGACGCGGCCCGGCGGAATCGATTCGTCGAACTTGTCCGCCTCGGCACGAGCCGCCTCGTTGACGTCTTCGCCAAAATGCTCGGGCAGATTGAACTCGCGAATGATCGACATAGTGTCGACGCCCGGCGCGCCCTGCGGCCCCAGGACTTCGGTGATTACTCCTTCGCCTTCGTGCATGTGCGAAGGAAAGCGGACCATCTCGAAGACGACTTTGTCGCCCGGCTGGGCATTCTTGGCGCCGGGATCACCGACCGAGATGGCCTTGGTAAACACGGTGCCGTCGACCTGCACCATGCCCAAGCCGGCCGACTCGAAGTACGAGCCGACGAACTCATGGGTTTCGCGTTCGAGGACTTCCACGATCACGCCGCGCGGATTGCGGAAGCGGCCGCGCTCTTTCGACGGACGGACCAGCACCTTGTCGCCACTGGCGGCATCGAGCGTGTCTTCGGCCGCGATGTAGATGTCTTGCTCGCGGGTATGCGCTGCGCCCGCGCCCGCGGGGCGCACAAAGCCGAAGCCGCCGGCGGCGCGGCGAAAGACGCCCGTCACGCGGTTGACCACGGCCACGCCGCTACCGGGTCCGACCAGGTGGTTTGATCCGTAGGACAGCTCACCCCGCTTGACGAGCTTCTTGATCGCCCGCTTCAGGTCTGGAACTTCGTCCTGCGCGACGTGCAAGCGCTTGGCCAGCAGCTTCGGCTTGACCGGCCGATAGTCAGGCCGATTGATTAGTTCCAGAAGCTGCTTTTCGAGATCCTGCGGATCGGGATGGGCCATAATTAGATGATGAATGTGGAATGATGAATGATGAAGGGAAGAGCCGCCAGCACGCTTTGCCGCTCTTGATTAGTTGCATCCTTGGATTGATTCATCATTTTGCATTCATCAATGTCCTTCTTATTCGGCGCTGGCCAGCGGACGGGGGTCCGACGAGTAGTTATTCCCCTTGTACAGCTTGCGCCCCAGCCCTTGGTTATAAGCCGTCCAGGGACTCTCCACGTTCGGATCGTCGCGCATCTGCTGATTGAAGTTGTGGACCTTGGCGTCGAGGTTGTCCAGGTGGTGTAGCGCCACGGCTTCGAGCGTCATCGGCAACTTCGGGCTGCCATACTGATACTCGCCATGGTGGCTGATGATGATGTGCTTGAGCCGCAGCACGGTCTCTTCGCAGAGGGCCTCGCCCGAAAGCTTTTCGGCCTCGGCGACTTTCTTTTCCAGCATGCCGATGGCCATGACGACGTGGCCGATCATCTGACCTTCGTCCGAGTAGCTGAAGCCGCGCTCGTAGTTCAGCTCGTAGATCTTCCCCATGTCGTGAATGAACGCGCCCATCAACAGCATGTCGGGATCGATCGAAGGGTAAAGGTCCGTCAGACGATGCACGACCTCCATCAAGTTGGCGACGTGTTCCAGCAGTCCGCCGACGTAGGCGTGGTGGTTTTTCACGCCGGCCGGAGACTTCATGAAGCGCTTCATGAACTCGTCGTCCATCAAGAAGCACTCGGCCAGCGAAACCAATTGCGGGTTCGACATCGCGCGCAGCAATTCACCGACGCGGATCGCCAGGCGATCGATTTCGGCGGGCCCGAGCGGCATGAAGTCGGCCGCCTCGACCTCTTCGTAGCGGGCCTTGCAAATGTTGGCGGCGATCAGTTGCAGTGCGCCTTGATAGAGCTGCGTCGTCCCTTCCACGCGCACAAAGTCGCCGTCGTCGAAGTTCCGATAATCCGAGTCCGAGGCATTCCACATCCGCGCGCTGATCGAACCGGTGCGGTCCGACAGTTCGACTTGCAGATAGAGATTGCCGTTGCGATTCGGTCGCAATTGCTTTTGCGACGCGAGAAAAATCTGATCGACCGCTTCCTGATGCCCCAACTGATTGACAAATCGCCTCGGCATGCCATGACTTTCTACGAGCACCAGGAGCGGATGGACCTCGATCACCGCCAAGGAGCGGACCAATCGGCTTTTTACGAGCCGGATTGCGGAGGCGAGCGAGGGGGACGCCCCTGGGGGCTCAAAACGAGTGATGCAAACGCGGTCCGCGACCTCGCCCTGCGTCACGGCAGGGCCCCGGCGACCGCCAAGCCTTGGATTCTAGGACTCGGCTCCGAGAGCCACAAGGGTCGGCCGCATCACGGCCCCCGCTAGCAGGGGCGTATCCGTCTGGCAACAAAAGCTCGTTTTCTCGTAGAATCCCTCGCCCTGCGATGCCACCCCACCGACGGCGGTGCGATGGTTCGCGGCGCGACCCACGTCGCACCCGGGAAGAAAGGATTCGACCCTGATGAGCATCGCCACGATTCGTAGCCCCGTGCCTCCTGCTGCACGGCCGCGCTGGCCATTATACGTCGCCATCGCCGTGGCCCTGGTCGCCTGGTGCGCGCTCGACGTGCAGCGCCGCGGGCGGATCGATCCGGCGCGACCTCATTTGCATCGCACGGACTTCACGGCGTATACGGAAGCCAGCAGCGCGTTCTTCGACGGCCGTGATCCGTACGGAGTGACGAACACGCGCGGCTGGGGATATTGTTACCCGCCACTGTTCGCGCTGGTGGTGTCGCCGCTTGCGCCACTCGACCCGCGCTGGCAAGTCACGGTCTGGTTTTTTATCAGCGTGGCCGTGGCCTGGGGCATCTATCGTGAAAGCGCGCGGATCTTCAAGCACTTTGCCGTGATGGCGGGCTACACGCCCGCGACGCGTGAATTTCCGCGGTGGATCGGTTGGGCCGCGCTCGCTACGGCGCTATTGCCGGTCCTGAATTGCTTGCAGCGCGGACAGGTCGACGTGCTGAAGCTATACCTGGTCGTGCTGGGTTTTCGGCTGAGCGTCACGGGCACGGCCTGGCGTGCCTGGTTCTGCGGCGGCTTTGCGCTGGCCGCGGCGATCGTGCTAAAGGTGACGCCGCTGTTGCCGGCAGGATTTATCGTGGCCGTTCTGGTGGCGCGCGTGGTGCTGCGCCGACCGGACGATGCCTACGCCAGCCGTCGCACACTTGCCACGGGGTTGGGCCTCGCAGGTGGGGCCCTGGCGTTGCTGTTGCTGGTACCGGGCATGATCGTGGGCTGGCAGGCAAACCTGGGATATCTCGAGCGCTTCTATCACGACAAGTTGACCAAGGCCAACGACCATTTCGATTCGGACAAAACCGGCAACACCCGGTCGCTGCGCAATCAAAGCTTCTCGAACGCCGTGATTCGCTTGGGAGATTTTCTGGGCTATGAATTCTTGGGCGGGCCGGACGATCGATTGATCGATCGCGAGTGGCGCGGCGCGCCGACGATGATCATGGACGACCCTGGCGTAGGGACGGTGCTACTCGTGGCGCGTGCGGCCGCGGGCTTGCTGTTGCTGGCCGCGGGCGTGCTCACGATTTGGCGTCGCGACGTGCTGGGGCAAGCAGCCACGATCGGCATGGCCTGCACCGCCGCCTTGGTGATTTCTCCGATCAGCCGCGGCTACTACCACACGGAACTGGTCCCGGGCGTGTTACTGTTGCCGCTGTGGCTACTGGCGCGCGATATGCCGCGGGCCGCCCGCTGGATGGCCTGGACTCCGGTCGCGCTGGTGTTAGCGCACTACCTGGCGCTACCGATCACGGGGCGCTTGGGACTGCTGGGCATCGGCACCGCCACCTGGTACGCGATAGGCGTGACGATGCTGGTCGTGGGCGGGCGCGTGGGTCAGGTCACGCTGTCGGCGATTCCTGCCCCGAAGGTCAAGCTGCGTTTGCACGCCACGGCGGCCACGCGGCCCCCGGGCACACCTTCAATGAGCCCCGGCTAGCGGCACGATAAATCATCACCAGGCGGCCAGGAGCAATCCATGAGTTGGGTGTACTTGATCATGGCGATTGGCTGCGAGGTCGCCGGCACGACGTGCATGAAGCTCTCAGAGAGTTTCACGAAGCTGGTCCCTTCGATCCTGCTGTTCGCCCTCTATGGAGTCAGTCTGGCACTGCTGACGTTGGCACTGAAGGGCATTCCGGTCGGCGTGGCGTACGCCGTGTGGGCCGGCTTGGGGACGGCCGTGATCGCGGTGATCGCGACGATCGCCTTCGGCGAACCCCTCTCGGCCTCGAAGATCGTCTGCCTGGCGCTAATCATCACCGGCGTCATCGGCCTGAACATTTCGGGCGGCGGCCACTGAAACCGTGGGCCAGCCGGTTCGGGCGACGTACCGACCTTTCGGGCAAGAAGTCCCTGCTCAGTGTAGGATAGGGCTATCGCGGTTTCTGACGCCGGCGCGGCGGCATTCGTCCTCTCGGATCGACGACTGGCTCGCTCGTCAACGATCTCAACCCTGACACTTCGCATGGGCGAATCCTCGCCGCCGGAACCGGCATTGCGGCTCTTGGCCGTCTTCAGCCGCCATGACGCGGCGCTGGCCTGGGCGCGCGCGAAGGCCGAACAAGCCTGGGGGCCGGTGGCGCTCGCGAGCCCCGTGTTTGCCTTTCGCGAGACGGATTACTATCAGGCCACGATGGGTGACGAAATCAAGAAAATGTTCCTGGCGTTCGCCGAGCCCTTTGATCAGGGCGACGTGGTCGAGTCGAAGTTGCAGACGGGCGACTGGGAACGCGAGTACGCCGCCTGTGGATTTCATGCCGAGGAGCGGCCCGTGAATCTCGACCCGGGCTACCTGACCAACGCCAAGCTGGTACTGGCCTCGACCAAGGACCACGCGCACCGTATTTATCAATCGCGAGGGATTTACGCCGAGGTCACCTTGTTCTATCGCGATCGGCAGTGGCAACATCATCCTTGGACCTTCCCCGACTATCGGCGGGCGGACTACCAGGAATTCTTCACGCACGCCCGCGATTTTCTCCGCGCGCGCCAGAAGCAGGAACGTCGATGATCGTTTGGCTCGTGACGGGGGCGATCGTACCGGCGGCGCTGGTGGCAGCGGCCGCCGCCGCGGGCGTGCGCCGCGGCGCGCCGGGCTGGGGATTGGTCGACGAGCCCGGCCACCGGAAGGTTCATGTGCGCACGACGCCGCTAGGGGGCGGAATCGCTATCTGGTTAGGCGTCGTCGTGCCGATGGCCGCTGGTCAGTTGCTGTTGTGGTTGGTGGCGCGGGCCGCGCTATCACCCGGATGGGATTGGGTCGAGCGGATTCCCGTGCCCGCTTTCGTCGCGCCCCATTTGTCGGGCCTGTGGGAGCAATCGTCCAACTTGTGGTTGCTACTGGCAGCGGGCACTGTGCTGATGGCCTTGGGCCTGGCTGATGACCTGTGGGGCCTGGCCTGGCGGCCGCGCCTGGCGGTGCAACTGGCCGTGGCGTCGCTGGTCGTGTGGCGCGGATTTCAATTGACGATGTTCGTGGACATTCCCTGGCTGACCGCCGTGGTAAGCGTGCTGTGGATCGTGGCCCTGATCAATTCCTTCAACATGCTCGACAACATGGACGGTCTGAGCGCCGGGGTGGCGGCGATCGCCTCGGCCATGTTGGCGGCCGTGCTGCTCTCGACGCCCGACCCTGCCACCAGCCAGCCGCAATTGTTCGTGGCCGGGTTCCTGCTGGTGCTGGTGGGATCGTTGTTGGGGTTTCTGTGGCACAACCGTCCGCCGGCCCGCATCTTTATGGGAGACGCGGGAAGTTATTTCATTGGTTTCTATGTGGCGGTGGCGACGATCATGGCCACGTTCAGCGGCGGCGATCTGCCGCGCCACTCGATCCTGGCGCCGTTGTGCGTGATGGCTGTGCCGTTGTACGACATGGCCTCGGTGATATTGATCCGCTTGCGGCAAGGGCGCAGCCCGTTCGAGGCCGACAAGAATCATTTCTCGCACCGACTCGTCGACCTGGGCATGACCAAAGTGCAAGCCGTGTTGACGATCTACCTGATGACCGCGACCTGTGGACTGAGCGCGTTGTTATTGCACCAGGTCGACGCGGCGGGGGCCGTGATTATCGTCTTGCTCGTGACTTGCGTGCTGCTGCTCGTGGGCATCTTGGAAACGACCGTCCGCAGCGCCCAAAATCAACGTCCCAGGCCATAGCAATGACACGCACCCGGAAAACGGCCGCTAGCGCGCCTGACGAGGCTGACGTTTTCCGTCCGTGGCTATTGGCAGGCGCGGTAGCGCTAATCGTAGCCCGGCCGCTGCTCCCCAGCGAAGGAACGATCACCAGCAGCGACACGCTGTTGTTCATCTTGTTGCCGCTGGTACTGGCCGCGGTATGGGCGGTGCGCGCTACGATGCGGCGTGGCAGCATGGCCCGCTACGGCGCCATCGACCTGGCGGTCTCCGTGCTGGTCTTGTGGCACGCGGTCAGCGCCGTGATGGCCGTGCGCAACGGGGCGGCGCGTCCGGCGATTAATTCTGCCTGGCAATGGGTTGCCACAGCGACGATGTTCTGGCTGATCCGCCAACTAGTTGACGATCGGCGCGAGATACGGGCCCTGGTCGCCACGATGATTGCGCTGGCCGTGGCGATGAGCACCTTTGGCTTTCACCAGTTCTTTTACAGTATCCCACGAGATCAGGCCCGCTACGCCGAAGATCCCGATGGCGCGCTAGCCGAGGCGCGTGTCTTTGCGCCCGAGGGCTCTCGGCAGCGACTGCTATTCGAGAAACGCGTCAACAGCAGCGAGCCGATGGCCACGTTTGCCCTGACCAACTCGCTGGCCGGTTTTTTGGCGCCCTGGCTGATGGTCTCGCTTGGGATCGGTGCCGCGGCCTATGCGTTGCGG
>DASXEJ010000079.1 GCA_036490175.1 Pirellulales bacterium
ACGATCTGCACGCCACGCTGTTGCACCTGCTGGGTTTCGACCACAAGCGGCTTACTTATCGTTATGCGGGGCGCGACTTCCGTTTGACCGATGTTCACGGCGAAGTCGTAACGTCCCTGATCGCTTGAAGACGCGATGGTCCGACGTGTATCACGAGCAAACTATTGCGGACGCAAATGGTGCCGCGTTCGTGATACATTCTAGTTGCCTATGAACGCAGATCGATCAGAGCCGCTCGTTGTTGCCGACGTCGTATGCACAGCATGCGGTTGCGTGTGCGACGATATTGACCTGACGATACAAGGCAATCAAATCATCGCCGCCGAGCGTGCCTGCCCGATCGGGCAATCGTGGTTTCTAGCTGACCGCGCGGCGGGGCCGGTAGTGGCCACCGTCGCCGGGCATCCCGTTTCCCTCGCAGCGGCGGTGGAAGAAGCGGCGCAGATCCTGGCAGCGGCCCGCTATCCACTCATTTACGGTCTCAGCGAGACGAGTTGCGAGGCGCACTGCGTGGCCGTTGCCATCGGCGATTGGCTCGGAGGCAATCTCGATACAACGACGAGCCTCGAACACGGCCTGTCCGGCATGACGTTCTCTGGGGTGGGCGAGGTTACTTGCACGCTGGGCGAGGTGCGCCACCGCGGCGACCTGGTGATCTTCTGGGGATCGGACCCGGTCAAGAGCCATCCCCGGCATGCCGAACGATACAGCCTTGAACCGACGGGCATTTTTGTCCCCGGTGGGCGGGAGGATCGCACCTGCGTGGTGGTCGATGTCGAGGAAACAGCGACCGCGCGAGCTAGCGACCTGTTTCTGCGTATTAAGCCAGGACGGGATTTCGAGGCGTTGTGGGTGTTGCGTGCTTTGGCCAAGGGGGTCGCGCTCGACGATGCTACAGTCCTGGCCGAAACAGGCGTACCGCTGGCTGCCTGGCAGGATTTGATGGCACGCATGAAGCGAGCGCATTTCGGCGTGATTCTGTTTGGGGCGGGTCTGTCGATGACGCGCGGCCGCTACCTGAATGGCGAGGCGGCGCTGGCCCTGACGCGCGATATGAACAGCTTTACGCGGTTTGTCTGTCTGCCGATGCGTGGCCGCGGCAATGTCGCGGGGGCCGACAGTGTTCTGCTGTGGGAAACCGGCTACCCGTTTGGCATCAACTTTTCGCGCGGATACCCGCGCTATAATCCCGGCGAATACACGGCCGCCGATTTGCTTGCACGTGGCGAAGTGGATGCCGCGCTCGTCGTTGCCAGCGATCCGATGAAGGATCTTGCCGCGGCTGCCCGCGCCCATTTGGAATCGATTCCCGTTATCTGCATCGACTCAAGCGAGACCATTACGTCGCGAACTGCCCGAGTCGCATTTCGTACCGCTAGTTACGGCATCCATACACCGGGAACGGTGTACCGTATGGACGACGTTCCGTTACCGTTGCGACCAGCGCTTGTATCTACGCTGCCGAGCGACGGCGATGTGCTCTCCCGGATCGAGGCCCGCGTGAAGCAATTACGCGGCTACGGCGTTCCGGCTGCTGTCGAGGAACGGACCAGGTTGGCGTAGCCGGGCGAATACGAGCGACTTTCCTGGGTATCACATAACCTAGACTTGCCTGGGGCAGGTTCTACATTCTGTGATACGATTCTCGCCACGCATTTGAGGCGCATCGGGAATTTACCCTGCAGGGAGACGTTGTGATGCGATGGAAAGCGTTCGTTGGCCTGATGATCGTCTTTGCTTTGCTCATCGCGTTGCCGGTGTTCTATCACAAAGGAGAGGCGACGGCCGATGCCCTACCCCCCTCGCGCGACAACAGCGACGCGACGTCGTTTTTGGGTCAGAACGTACGCATGATTGATCTGACGCACGCGTTTGACGAACAGACGATCTTCTGGCCCACCGAGATTCCCTTCCACCTTGAGCGGGGATTTGCCGGTGTGACCGCAGGGGGTTGGTATTACACGGCCAATCGCTTTTCGATGGCGGAACATTGTGGCACGCACATCGACGCGCCGATTCATTTCTCGAAGGGAGCCCATACGGTCGATGAAATACCACTGGCGCGGCTGCTCGGGGCGGCGGTCGTGATCGATGTGGTCAAAGAATGTCGTGAAAACCCCGACTTCCTGGTCACGGCCGATGTGTTCCAGGCGTGGGAAAAGGGACACAATCACCGCTTGGACGAGACGATCGTGCTTGTCAGAACCGGCTTTGGTCCGTTCTGGCCGGACCGTGCTCGCTACCTGGGCACGACCGTGGCCGGCACGGAAGCGGTCGCCAATCTGCACTTCCCTGGGGTCGATCCTGACGCCGCCGCATGGCTGGTCGCCGAGCGCCGGATCAAAGCGATCGGAATCGATACGGCTAGTATCGATCGCGGTCAATCAAAGACCTTCGCTACACATGTCGCCCTGTGCGCCCATAATACGCCGGCCTTCGAGAATGTGGCCCAACTGGAACAACTTCCCGATTACGGGTTCAGCGTGGTGGCGTTGCCAATGAAGATTCGCGGCGGAAGCGGCGGTCCGCTGCGAATTGTTGCCCTGGTTCCGGCCGGGAAATAGCGAGCGACGCATTGTGAGGATTCGATTCTGAGCGGCGCCCGGCCAGTAGCATGTCGGTTGGTGTTGTCTTTTTTTCGCGCCTATCATTGCGTATCTGCGATCCTCGGCGAAGCATCACGAACAAGCGCCCGTTGACGTGCAGCCCCATTATCCACGATACGGCCTGCGCACGATATTGATCGGCATCGCGGTGCTGGCCGGCGGCATTGCTTGGTGGGGGCGGCCTCGCACGGTCGATTGGTACGCCCCAGAAGGGACACTGGCAGCGCAGTTTTGCCTCAAACGCGACTGGCGCGCCGAACTGATTGGTTGCGGCGAGCAGGCCTGGTTCCTGCCCGACGGGCAATGCTTTCGCCGGCAAGAGGTCGTTGGTGCCGTGTGGCGCGACGGTGCGTTTGTCGGGCCAGGCCGTTATGGCGATCCCATTTATCCCTCGCATGTGCCGCCCGATCCGCCGACGGCGGAATACATCGGTTGGCTGGTGCGCGACCGGATTCCCATCTCGACCGACCTGCCCAGCGCGGCCGGCGAGCGGTTTTCTTATCCTTAGCAGGACGACTATTTTGCCCGTCACCTGACTGAGGTGCGGGCGGACCTGCGCCCGGGCATGTTTGACGGCTTGCTAACTCTGAACTCGCCAAGACGACTCCTTTGGGTTATCCTTTCCGTTGGCGATGCCCGGCCGTTCGGCTGGGCGGGCGGTAATGAGTCGGTTCATCCACATGCTCGGTCGACATTGGTGTCGGTCGGCCAGATCGATTACGCGCCCTTCCAGGAGATTGGCAGAATGCGATTTGCCTCATTTTTTCTGTCGCTAGCAGTGGCATTTGCGTTGGCTTGTGGTAACGCGGCCACAGCCGCCGAGATTGCCGCCCCCAAGCAGATCAAGGATTTCAAGGCCCGCGACTATCGTGGTCGCGACACTTCGCTGGCAGAATATGCCGACAGCAAAGCCGTGGTAGTGGCTTTCTTGGGGACGGAATGTCCGCTGGCAAAGCTCTATGCCCCACGACTGGAAGAATTGGCGACAAAATACAAGTCGCAAGGGGTGGCGTTCGTAGCTGTTGATTCCAACCGCCAGGATTCGCTGGCGGAAATCGCCAATTTTGCCCGTGTACACGGCGTGTCGTTTCCGATTTTGAAGGATCTGGGCAATGTCATTGCCGATCAATTCGGCGCCCAGCGCACGCCCGAGGTGTATCTGCTGGATAACGACCGCGTGGTGCGCTATGCCGGCCGCATTGACGATCAATATGGCCTGGGCAACACGAGCGGCTATGCACAGGCGAAAGTCCGCCATCGATTCCTTGCGGACGCACTCGACGAACTACTGGCCGGCATGCCCATCAGCGAGGCGCACACAATGGCGCCAGGCTGTTTGATCGGTCGTGCCCGCGATCCTCAGCCCAATGCTCCCATCACCTACAGCAACCAAGTGGCCCGCATTCTGCAAAAGAATTGCGTCGAGTGTCACCGCGCAGGGCAGATCGCACCTTTTGCGCTGACAAACTACGACGAGGTAGCCGGCTGGTCCGAGATGATCCAGGAAGTGGTGCGCGAGCAACGGATGCCTCCCTGGCATGCCGATCCGAAATACGGCAAGTTCCACAACGACCGCAGCCTATGCGACGCCGACAAGGAATCACTTTACGCGTGGGTCAAGGCCGGCGCGCCCGAGGGCAACGCGGCGGATCTACCCGAGCCGGTTCAATTCTCCGAGAACTGGCAACTGGGCGAGCCGGATCAAGTGGTTTACATGAACGACAAGCCGTACGACGTACCGGCTGAGGGGGCCGTGGAATATGAGTATTTCATGGTCGATCCCGGCTGGACCACGGATCGCTGGATCAAATCGTCGGAATGCCGATTGGGCAACCGCTCGATCGTGCATCACATCTTCGTGTTCGCCGTCGCGCCCGAGAATCCGTTGGCGAAACTGAATGGACCGCTCGGCACAGGCGTACAGCCGGGGCTGGGCGATAACAGCATGCGGCTGATCGCGGGCGCCGCGCCCGGTACTCCGCCCGGCACGGGGCCAGAGGGTGCGGCGACGCGCATTCCTGCGGGCACCAAATTGTTGTTCCAGATGCACTACACACCGAACGGCAGTCCACAGCAAGATCGGACCTGCGTCGGTTTCCACTTTGCCAAGCCGGAAACGGTGAACCGCAGCGTGGAAGTGCAGATGGCCATCAATCCGACGTTTACCATTCCCGCACAGTCGGACGCATACCCGGTCAAGTCAGCGCACAAGTTCGGCAAGGACGCATTGCTATTGAACCTGACGCCCCACATGCATCTACGTGGCAAGTCGTTCCGCTACGACCTCAAGTACCCGGACGGCAAGGTCGAGACGATCCTGGACGTACCGCGTTACGACTTCAACTGGCAGGTCACGTATCAGTTCGAGACGCCGAAGTTCGTGCCCGCGGGGACCGAGATGCAGTGCCTGGCGCACTTCGACAACTCGTCGGCAAACCTCGCCAATCCCAATCCCGATGCCTCCGTCTCGTGGGGTGATCAGACATGGGAAGAGATGATGATCGGTTGGTTTACGGGGACGGACGACGTCTATCCAGACGACGTTACGTCTGGGCAATCTCGCGGCGCCCGGTTTCTTGCTGCGCTGGATCGTGACCCGCCGAAGCTGAACAAGACCCTCTCTCGTGCCGCCGAGGGGGCCATGAAATCGCAACCGACCATCGATAAGTTCCTGGACCGACTGGCACGCGAACTACCTCAGGTAGATCGCATCTGCGTGAGTACGGTTGACGACGGAAAGCTGCAATTTGCACGGGTTGCGCAGCCGCCGGTATTCGACTCTTGGCTGGGACGCGACGACCGCAGCTACGATGCAAATGAGTCCACATTGGCCGGCTACATCAAGAGCGCGCAACCAGTGGTGAACCCAGACTTAAGCACGATCGGGGGCCAGGACATGGCGGCGTTACGGCGCAGCCTCGGCTCGAGTGTCCACTTTCCGATCACGTTCGCAGGAAAGCCGGCCACGATCAGCTACTGGAGCAAGGAAAAGAATGCCTTCTCCCAGCCGGCTATCGACTTTCTGCGCGAGGTAACGGCGCGAGTCAGCGCTGGAAGCAGTCCGTAGTCAGTACCGAGCGGTTGGGCGCGCACTGACATTCTGAGCGCGTGAGTGCGGGCGGCCGAAGTCCGTCGAGATTGCCGGCGGTGCTTAATAGCGGCTCGGCGGAACGTAGCCCGAGTCGATGGCGGGCAGCGGTCTTACCGTGGTGGGGGCAGACGCTGGCAAATCGGTTGCGGTTACCACCGTCGCCTGGCCTTGGAACTGGTCCGGCGAAGGGGGCACAGCAGGCGCGGCGCCCAGCGAGTTCGATGCCACTGTCGGCGCGCTGGTCATGCGCGTGACGGCCGCCGGTCGCGAGGCAACGCGCGCCGTAGAAATGTCCTTCATGGGCGGCGTGGGATCCGTCGGAGCCTGGGCCGTGATCGCCTTCACACTTTCGGCCGACGCCGGCTCGGCCAGTTGCGCGCTGGCGAGTTGTTCGCGGGGTTCTTCTTCCGCGGTAAGCTGGTCGAGCCAGTCGCGGGCCTCGGTCAGGCCGGGATCTTGTTGCACGGCCGCAGTGAACTGTTCTACCGCGGCCTGTTGTTTGCCGCGCTGCGTGAGCAGCACGCCCACGTTGTAGTGAGCGATCGGATCGCCGTAGACGGCTGCGATTTGCTTCACGGCCTGATCGACGCGCCCGACTTCGACGAGGACGGTAGCGATATTGTTGCGGTACAGCTCCCGATCGGGCTGCAGCTTCACGGCCTTGTCGAGATACTCAATTGCCTGGTCGAACTTTCCTTGCCGCGCAAAACATAGCCCCAGGTCGTTGGCGACCGAGGCATCTTCGGGATGCGCCTTGAAAGCCCGCACATAGTATTCGGTCGCCTTGACTTTCTGTCCCTGGCGATCGAGCACGTGGGCGTATCCGACCAGCGCCGGAGCGAAGTCCGGATCGATCGCGAGCGCCTTGTTGTACTGCTCGATGGCCCGATCATAGCTGCCCGTTTGTTCGTGGACGCGTGCCAGCGAGACAAAGAAGTCGGCGCCCGGCCCTTCATCCTTTTTGTCGAACGGCCACCAGTACCAGGGCTTCTCGGTGACGTGCTCGGTCGGTTCGGGCTTTGGCTTAAAGGCGGCGCTGACTTTATCGGTGCCGGCCTTAAAGCTCTTGGTGATCGACGCGCCAAAGCCCGTCTCGTCGGGGGTGGATGCCGAGGGAGTGGCGGGCGTTTTACCGAAGTTGGGATCCTTGGAAGTCGTGGTTACACAGCCGGCCAGGGCCACACCCGCGCAGGTGACCAGCGCGGCGCGGGTCCACAAGCGGCGTCGGCCTCCGCCAGCAAACAAGCTGCGGCCGCGTGCTTTCGAATCGAGTTTGCGTTGATAAGCCATCACGGTTATCTCGAAAAGAACGACTTCGCAGGTCCGTATATTGATCGGCTCGGATGTAGCATTTGCTACACGAGAACCGAGTAATTGGCGAACCCAAGAAAGGCGTAGGGATTAGAACAGGGAGGGCTGGCAAATGGGGCAATTTTGTGTCGCCCGCGGAGATTGCCGTACTCGTTTAAACAGAGGGTGTTATTGTCCGTGCCGAGCCCCTCGCGTGTGCTGCATGGATTACGCCACACGTTGGCAAAATCATTGTCCAGGCGCACCTGAACCAGACGAGCCGCCGCTCGAAGTCGAACTTTCGTCCGTCGGAATGCGCGGATCCGGAATGGTCGCTTGATAGCGTCGCGTGACTTCATCGATGTACATGGCCGACGCCCCGCGAGGCTTCTCATAGGTCTCGAAAATCGGTACGGGCGGCCTGTCGCCGAGCACTATGGAAACCGCCTCCTGAACGCTGCCGATGCGGCCCGCCGTAACCGACGGATCGACGTCGCGGAGGATGAATATGGCCCGATACGCAACAGGCGACTCGTTGATAATCGCGGCGACCTTCAGCCGCCCGGCCTCGGTCAACTTCGTGGAGTCGTCCTCGAAATGATGATCGCTGAGCGTATTCTGAATGCGCCAGCCGTTCGCCGTGCAAACATCGAACGGGATTCGCGTGGTGACACGATCGGCTGCCACAAAGGGATCGGGCCAGTTGTTGTTCCGTTTGAAATCGCGGCAAACGGACATCCACGCCCTTTTAAAGATGTTGGGTTTGGGCTCGGTCGTGGCCGCGTCGTCGTAGGTCTCGTCTGTGGCCATATTGGAATCTTGCGCGTAGGCGCAAACGCCGGGCAACATTGCCAGGGCCACCAGCGGAGCAAACAAAGAGCGGCGGGTCATGCAGTCTTCCCTTGCGAAGTGACAAAATGCCCGATGGTGAGCTGGTTCGAGCGCCGCGCGCACGGCCACCGTAGCCGCGGTCGAATGGACCGCTGGCGACGGTCTCAACTTATGTATCGGTTCGCAGGGAGATGAATATCCGCGCTAGGGTCCGCAGGCCCTCCAGCTTTGCGCAGTCGCGCTAGGTTCCCGCGCCGCTCATCATCGGGAACATCTCGCGGACCATGGTGATGGCCGCCGGGCCGACGAGAATCACAAAGATGCCCGGGAAAATGAAGATCACCAGCGGGAAGATCAACTTGACGGCCGTCTTGGCGGCCTTTTCCTCGGCCAGTTGCCGGCGACGTGTGCGCATCGAGTCGCTTTGCACGCGCAACGCCTGGGCAATGCTGGATCCGAACTTGTCCGCCTGGATCAAGATGGCGGCTAGGCTGCGCAGATCGTCGACCCCGGTACGCACGCCCAGCTCGTGCAGCACTTCCGTGCGGGCCCGTCCGACTTGTAGCTGGAAATTCGAGAGTGCGAACTCTTCGGAGATAACGCGATAAATTCGCTTCATCTCTTCCGACACCTTGCGCATGGCCTGGTCCAAGCCCAGGCCCGCTTCCACGCAAACCACCATCAAGTCCAGAGCGTCGGGCAGACCCAGAAAGATCGCCTCCTTGCGCTTCTTGATGATTAGCAGCAGCACGAGATCGGGCAGATAAAACAGCGCACCGGCGATCAGGAGCGTGGTCATCGTCGACTTCTGGCTGAAATTGCCGAGAAACAACATCGTGGAACCGCTGCCGAACAGGCCCACGATAAGCCCCAGGAATTTGAAACCCAGGAAGACCGTCGTGGCCGCTTCGCTGCGGAAGCCGGCGTTGGAAAGACGCAGCTTGATTTTGCTGGCTTCCAGCTCACTCTTGGGTTGCAAGGGCGCGGCCAGCGCGGGCGAGGCCGCCTCGAGCACCTTGGTCATGGCGTCTTGTTTCTTGGTGACGCTGGCTGTCTCGCGGCGGCGCAGCCCTGGATTTTTCAACTCGTCCAGTCGTTGCACGGCGCGCGGCCGACCGGTGGCGAAAAAATCGAGCACCCACCAGGCGGTCACGGCAAACAGGCCGAAAATGGCCAGCGGCAATAACTGCGCGAAATCGACAAGGTCTGCAAAGATCACGTCTTACACCTTGATGTTGATGATCTTGCGAATGACAAGTGCGCCCAAGACCTGCATGACCACCGCACCGGCCAGCATTTTCTTGCCCATCGGATCGGTGAATAGCATCATCACGTAGTCGGGATTGAGCCGGTACACCGCCAAAAACAATACCGGCGGCAGGCCCAGCAACACGACGCCAGAGAGGCGACCTTCGCCGGTCAGAGCTTGCACTTGGCCCCAAATCTTGAATCGTTCGCGAACGATGTAACCGATCTTGTCGAGGATCTCGGCCAGGTCACCGCCTGTCTGGCGTTGTAGCACGATGGCCGTAGCAAAAAACTTCAGGTCCAGGTTGGGCACGCGTTCGGTAAGTCCGGACAGCGAATCATCCATGGGAATGCCCAAGTTCTGTTCTTCGAATACGCGACCGAATTCCTTGCCGATGGGGGCCGGCATCTCCTCGCGGACCAAATTGAATCCCGAGCCCAGACTGTGACCGGCACGCAGCGCGCGGGCGATCAGCTCCAGCGCGTCCGGAAGCTGCACGGCGAAAGCCTTCATGCGCCGGCCGCGGCGGAACGTCAACCAAAGAAGCGGTAGTGCCGCCATCGCGGCCGCACCCACAGGTGTCGCAACGGGCGGAAAGCCGGCAACCATCGAGGCGAACGCTCCTACCAGCGCCAGCACGGCCGAGATCGCCAGCAGCTTGGACGGCGTGAGCGTCGTATCCGCTTGTTCGAACAACAGACGCAAATTGCCGAACCGCGTCAGCACGCCTTCCAGAATTCCGGAGCCGGCTTCCAGCGGACGTTGCAGCAGTCCGTTCCTGAGCAGCCCGTCTTTGGCGGCCGTGGCCGACGTTGCTCCGGTAAGAATATCGAGCCGCTGCTCGACACCTTTATCGCTCTTCTCGCGGAAGAACATCGCGATGCAGCCGACTAAGGCGGCGACACTCACGAATGCCGCGATCGATATCAATAAGGTTGGACTCATAGAATTCTTCGCAAGCCGAGGCTAAGGGCACTCTGAGGGTCGAAAACTCGGTGGCCGGTCCAGGTGCAGGATTTCGTCCTGCGGCCGCCGCGTGCTAATCCTCCATCATGATGCGCTGCCGGAAGGCGCTGGCAGGCAGACGCACGCCAGCCGACTCGAGTCGATCCATAAAGGCAGGCCGAATGCCGGTCGAGACGAATCGACCGCGTGCGCGCCCGTTTTCGTCGATCCCGTCTTGCACGTAATGATAGATGTCTTGCATCACGATCGTCTCTTGCTCCATGCCCAAGACTTCGGTGATGTGCGTGATTTTGCGGGGGCCGCCTTGCAGGCGGTTGGCTTGAATGATCACGTCGACCGCGCTCGATATCTGCTGCCGCATGGCCTTCAAGGGCAATTCGAAGCCGGCCATCGTGATCATGGTTTCAATACGGGCTACACCGTCGCGGGGGCTATTGGCGTGGATCGTGGTCAACGAACCTTCGTGGCCGGTGTTCATGGCTTGCAACATATCGAGCGTTTCGGCGCCGCGGCATTCGCCGATGATGATTCGCTCGGGCCGCATACGCAGGGCGTTGCGCACCAGGTCCGTGGCGGTGATGGCTCCCTTGCCTTCGATATTCGCCGGACGAGTTTCCAACCGCACTACGTGCTCTTGCTGCAGCTGCAACTCGGCGGCGTCCTCGATCGTGACTATGCGATCCGTGTTGGCGATAAAGCTCGATAGCGTGTTCAAGAGCGTCGTCTTGCCGGAACCGGTACCGCCCGAAATGATCATGTTCAGCCGCGCCTTGATGGCGCCTTCGAGCAGCATTACCATCTCGGGCGTGAAGGCCTTGTAATTCAGCAGGTCTTCGAGCTTGAGCGGATTGGCACCGAAACGACGAATTGAAACCGCCGGTCCGTCCAATGACAGCGGAGGGATGATCGCGTTGACGCGCGACCCATCTTGCAGGCGCGCATCGACCATCGGGCAGACTTCGTCCACGCGCCGGCCGACCTTGGATACAATCCGGTCGATAATTTGCATTAGATGATTATTGTCGCGGAACGTGACGCTGGTCTTCTCCATCTTTCCCTTGCGCTCGACGTACACGTTTCTTGGGCCGTTGATCAGGATATCGCTGATCGTCGGATCCTTCAGCAACAGTTCGAGCGGGCCGAGGCCGAATGTCTCGTCTAGAACTTCGTCGATCAGCCGCTCTCGTTCGTTGCGATTGAGTAGCGTGTCTTCCGTGTCGCAAAGGTGTTCGACGACCAGCCGAATCTCGCGCCGTAATACATCACCGGCCAGATCGCCGACGCGCGTCAGGTCGAGCTTATCGACCAGCTTGCCGTGAATGCGCCGCTTGAGTTCTTCGAACTCGTTCTCTTGCGTCTTCTCGCGGGTCGATGTGAGGGGCGTCTTTGCCATGGGGATGCTTGCGTTTCTGGCTGGTGTCGCGCGGGCCGCTTGCGCCCCGTGGCCATGGTGCAGAGGCCGGGCCAGGGCGGGGTTCGTCGCGCCGTGCTTTTTTGTCCAGAAAAGCTTAGCTCAC
>DASXEJ010000080.1 GCA_036490175.1 Pirellulales bacterium
TCATACGCTGGCCGTACTGCTGGAACGCAATGGGCATGAAGTCCGTTTGGCGCGCGAAGGGCGCGAGGCTCTGGACATCGCACTGCGCTACAAACCCGATGTCATCTTGATCGATATTGGCCTGCCCGATATCGATGGCTACGAAGTGGCGCAGACCCTGCGCCAGCATGACAGCTTCGCCAACACGACGCTGATTGCCATCAGTGGGTATGCGACCGACAACGATCGCGACCGTGCGCGGCAAGCGACATTCGACCACCACCTGGCAAAGCCCGTGGAACTGGAAGCTTTGCAGACCCTGTTGGGATCGTTTCGTCGCCGCCGTTGACCGTTGCACGCCCTGGCGCCATGTCGCTCTTTGCTCTGGGTGGGTGGCGAACCGCTTTAGTTACCGGCACTCGCGTTTAAATATTGCGGTGACCGGGATCGTAAGCATGTTCGGACGACGATTGCGATGCATTTCAAGTTTCGGCCGCATGCCACGCCCTGATCGAAGCTCTCCGCTGCATAAAGTTTCTATGTTGTGCCATTTGGCATGTAGTATTCGACATACATCTATGAACCTGTCTTACAAGCACGTTGCCCACGATAAGGCACTTGGTGTAAAAATACCGAATGCCATCACGACTGTTGGCGGGCCTCGTTGCGGGGCTCGCTGACTTCCCACCGGACCGTTAGGGCGAGCCGTGTACCACCGACTGATGCCTTTCCTGGTCGCCGCCTTGTCTGTCGTCGTGGCGGCGGTGGTCCGTCTGCTGTTGGATCCACTGTTCGAAGATCGGTTCCTATTGCCAACGTTCTTCGCCGCTGTGGCCTTTTCTGCCTGGTATGGCGGGCTAGGACCAGCTTTGTTTGCCGCTTTCGTAGGCTACGTGGCGGCAGACTACTTTGTCATCCCGCCGCGCCATGCAGTAACCATTGTTCACTGGGACGCGGCTGCGCTAAACACTTTTGCGGCATTCCTGGTCGTGACTGCCACAATTCTGGTGTTGAGCGAAGTCTTGACCAAAGCCACTCGTAGGGCCCAGGACGTGGCCCGGCGAGCCGACGAGCAACGCGAGTTGCTCAATGTGACGTTAGCCAGCATCGGAGACGCCGTCATCGCGACCGACGCAGAAGAGCGGATCACGTTCATGAATGGCGTGGCGGCGGCGCTCACCGGATGGGACGCTGCGGCCGCGCGTGGCCTGGAAATCAGCAAAGTGTTTCGGATCATCAATGAAACAACGCGACAGGCCGTCGACAACCCGTGCTCAAAGGTTCTCCGCACCAGAGCGATTGTGGGCTTGGCAAATCATACTTTGCTATTGTCCAAGGACGGCGCAGAACACCCGATTGACGACAGCGCGGCACCCATCCTCGACGCTGCGGGAGGTGTCCTGGGAGTAGTGCTGGTATTTCGTGATGTCACCGAGCAGCGGCGTGCCGCGCAGACGCTACAGAATTTAGCCGCCATCGTCGAGCAATCAGACGATGCGATCATCAGTACTTCGACCGAGGGAACCATCACCAGCTGGAATTTGGCCGCGGAGAAACTTTACGGATTTACCGCCGCGGAAGCGATCGGTCAGCACGTCGATATCATCACTCCGGCTGGCCATGCCGAAGAGCTCGCGGAGATCATGCGCCGCCTGACGGTCGGCGAGCGGCTTGGTCTGTCAGATACGTTGCGCCGGCGCAAGAACGGCACGATTGTCGATGTGTCGTTGCGCATCTCGCCCATTAGGAATAGCGAGGGCCACGTCATTGGGGCTTCGAGGGTTGCGCGTGATATCACCAAACGAAAACGTGAAGAGCAGTCGATTGCCTTCTTAGCGCAGGCCGGCCACACGCTGGCGGCGCTCACGAACCGCACGAGCGCCCTCCAGCAGGTGGCGCGGCTGACGGTTCCGTTTTTCGCGGATTGGTGCCTGGTCTATTGTATCAACCAGCAAGGCGCGATCGAACTCGTTGCCCACGCTCATTGTGATGCCGAGAAAGAACGAATTCTGCAGGACGTTGTGGAAATGTTGCCGCTCGATTGGGAGTCGGCGGCTTCCTCGGTGCAGGCCCTGCGCACGGGTAAAACCCAGCTAGTGGCGCAGATTCCAGATACGGTGATCACCGACCTCGCGCGAACCGAGGAATTGCGGGCGAACCTGCGCAAGCTGAATCCACGGTCACTGATTAGCGCTCCCCTGCAGATAGGCGACCGCACGATTGGCGCCATAACTTTCGTGACGTCGGAATCGCACCGTGAATATATCCTTCGCGATGTCAGCTTTGCCGAAAGTATCGCGAACCGCGCGGCGACAGCACTCGATAACGCTAATCTACTATTGTCCGTGCAAGATGCCGTCCGACAGCGCGACGAGTTTTTGGCGATGCTTGCTCACGAGCTGCGCAACCCGCTCTCGGCGATTCGCTATGCGACGGCCTTGGCGCAAATGCCGTCACCAGAGTCACGGCCGGAATTGCTGGATATCATCGAGCGGCAGGTTGGCAATCTGGCGCATCTAATCGACGATCTGCTCGACGTCTCGCGCATTAGCCAGAATAAGATCACGCTTAAAATGGATCATGCGGATGCCGGCACCATTGCCTCACGTGCCCTGGAAACGGCAAGATCGCTCTTGGAGCAAAAGCATCACGAGGTCGTGGTCGATATCGCCGATACGCCGATGCCGCTGTATGTAGATTCCGTCAGGACTGAGCAAGTCATTGCCAATCTGCTGACGAACGCGGCGAAGTATACGCCCGATGGCGGACGCGTAACGCTGCGGACGTTTCCCGAAAATGGCTGGGCCATCATCAAAGTCACAGACACCGGCATCGGGCTCGCTCCAGAATTACTCCCGCGGATATTTGACCTCTTTGCCCAGGCAGACCGTAGCCTGGATCGTTCCGAAGGAGGTTTGGGAATCGGCCTTACGCTTGCTCGTCGCCTGGCAGAAATGCACGGGGGAACCGTTTCGGTGACAAGTGCCGGTCTTGGGCAAGGATCGGAGTTCACGGTTCGTTTGCCGCTTTCCGAACCCAATGTCGTCGAGGCGCAGAATAAACCTCAGACTGCGTCGCACGCTCCTACCGCGCTACGCATTTTGGTTGTGGATGACAATCGCGACACCACCCGCGCTGCCGCCCTACTTCTGAAGTCGCGTGGGCATGACGTGCGCGAGGCGTACGACGGGCCCTCGGCCGTCAATGCGGCCAAAGATTTTCATCCCCATGCCGTGCTCCTTGATCTAGGCCTTCCCGGCATGAGCGGATTCGATGTCGCCAGCACGCTGCGCGCAGAAGGCTTCACCAATGAAACGCTGATCGCCGTCTCTGGATATGGTCAGGCTGAAGATCGCCGACGAACACAAGAAGTTGGATTCGACTTCCATCTGGTAAAGCCGGTGAACCACGCCGAGCTAGCCACGATTCTCAGCGGCGTCCGTGCCGACAATGGCAGCGCTTCCTAACTCAGGCACCCTTGGCGAGTTTGCGCGAACTCGCCAAGGTTCGATCTTGGACCAGTGGCTCATTCCGCTAACTTCGTCTAGTCCTTCTTCTTGGCCGCTGCCGGGGCAGGGGAGTCGTCGATCAGTTTCAGGGCATTCTCGATGAGGATTTCGCCGGTCATCTCGCCCAGCGAAGTGCCAGAGACGTATTCGTAGCGTTTGAAGCTATTGAAGTCGACCTTGGTCAGGATGTAGCCGAAAGCGTCGTTGGTAAGGCCGAAGAGAAGGTTGTTCTTGCCCTTCATGTGCCGCTTCAGGTAGTAGCCGATATTGGGCAACGCTTCGCCAGGGATTGTGAGAATCTGAGCGTCGCCGATGTTGACCAGATTCAGCCGCGTCGAGATCGACTTGTCGTCGTTGTGCGGGTACTTCAACGGCGAGGCCAGGATGATCGTCCACATCAGGCGGGATTCGACCGGAAACTTGACCTCCTTGGAGTAACAAGCGACCGCCGGATCGGTCTGCGGCGCGGCATCCTTGACGATGCGCTCGGCCTCCGATGCCATCAGATTGCCAATCCGCAGACATTCGTCCCAAACGCGGGCGTCGTGCCATTTGGCGTTAATCGGCTCCGATGGCTTATCGAGGATGCGATTGTCAGCGGTGACCATCCCTCCTTGAGCGCCATTCATGAACATGCCCATGCCGCCCAGATCGGCCTCGAGCTTATCGCACAGCGGGCCGACGAGGTCGGGACTGACGAGGCCGACGCCATTGCCGAGCACTTCGGGATGAACGGCATAGTTGACCAGCGTGCCGATCGTTTTGCCGGCAGGAGTGATCGCCTGGATCACGCTCATGCGGGGGTCATAGAGTTCCGGAGCATAATAGTTGTAGGCGATTTTGCCCTTGGCATCACCGGTGGCGATCTTCAGCTGAGCGGGCTGAAGGTTGTCGAGCGCTTGATTCACCGCGATGGCGGCCTGATTGCAGACGAAATCCATGTACTTAAGATCGCCCGACGGTTTGCCATCGAGGCCCGGAAAGCCGTAGCAATCCGGCGCGCTGTGCGTATGCGTTGAACCGATGAGAATGTTGTCGGCCGGGATGCGCGGGACTTGTTTGTGAACGCGCGCACAAAGAATCGAGGGGAAGCCGAGCAAGTCGAGTTGCACGATGGCGACCTTGGTCTCACCCTGCTGCAAGACCATGGCGCGGGCCGTCAGATCGCCCTGTTTGGCGGTGGCGGGTCGACCTGCCCCAACGCCTCCCGAGACCGGGAGCAAAGGATCGGGCGTGATAATTGCCTTCCCGACTCCAACTTTCAATTCGGCGTGGGCAATCGATGTGAATGAAAATGCCAGTAAGAGAAGCGTCAATAGTCGAAGTCGGAGCATGAGGAATTCTTGGGGTTAAGTGTGGTAGTGAATGGAATGGAGTCAGGAACGGTCTCGATCCAAACGTAAAACGCGTGACACAATCAAGAGCCATGCCGGATTGTCGTATCACTAAATGCAGCGAGAACCGGGGATCCGCAGGCGGCGATAGGATTCCCCGGGGAAACGATGTCATCGTCCCCTCAAAAGGATTACCTCCCGGCGACCCGTCCGCAAGGGCCCGCCCCAATTGCAGCGTGCCACGATCGAGCGGAGTGACTTCACCCGGTCTGCGAGAGAATCAGGGGGAATGACCTTCGATGGGGCCCGAAGAGGCTGCTTACGGACGCCACGTTCTTCGCCGGGCCAAAATCCCCTGCCTGGCGTCCAATGCGCCGGGAAGCAGACATGGAATCTTAAGGCGGGGAGATCGGCCGATCACACCACGTTGCGGCTTTTCAAGGTGCGAAGGTGTTCGATCAAAGCCATGATGTTCGCCAGGCGCTTTCCGGCGCGGCCCGGATGTTGGGCAGGGGCAACCGTCAACCCCTCGCCGGCAATGACTTCATCGAGCGTGCTGTAACTTCGCTGCGGATTGAAGTCGATAGACTTGAGCACCAGGCACGCGACCGTCCGGTTCGTAATGCGTTCCAGCAGCCGAGCCGTGCTTTGATTGTAAACGGCCAATACGTCTTGGGGTCGTGCATAGGCGTTCCAAGCTGCCCGTGCCGCAGCAAGGGATAGTGCATCGTTAAAGTGTTCTTCGGTTAATTCAAAGTGCCCTAGCAGTGACGCGTCTATGCGAGCCGGAGGTTGAATCGTACATGCGAATCGTTCGCCCGTTCCGAGGCGTTGCGCCGCCCAAGTGATGGGCCGCCGTGCGGTCGCTTTGAGGCTGTCGCCTTCAGGCACGGACTCTCCGTAGGCCACTACGATGTGGTCCAGACTGCCGAGCAATGCCGACGGAATGTTTAGTCCGCCCGGTTGTCGCGCACGATTGCTACGCCAACCGTGCGCGCTCTTGGGATGCGCCAACTGCCGCTCGACCATGCCGTAAAAGGCTTCCAGGAGCAGATCCAAGTTGCATGTCTCTGGCTCGAGAGCGCGCAAGGCGGCCACGGTGGCTTCGACTGTAGATAAGAGTGTCGCACTCGGCTCTCGACGGATGCGGTAGCGGCTTGGCTCGTGCGGATCGATTCGGAATCGCGGCACTTCGTGCAAGGCCGGTATATCGCGCAGCAATGTCTTGGCATGATGCCAGGTGCCGTCGATGACGATCAATTGCTGAGGACGCTGCTCGACAGGTACGTTTTCCAACAATTCCGCTTCCGGCCCTGGGTAGAGTAGACCGGCGCGTGGCTTAATCGCCAGCCGGGCGGCCAGGCCCGGAGTGTGGTCAACCAGCAGATTTGCGTTCGCTAGCGCCCTGCGCACCATCCGCGCCGTGTTGAACGGATGAAAGCGCTCGCGACGGTGCTGCAGGATCAGGATTTCCGTCTGATTATCGATCTGGGGAATCGCGGCACAGTAACAGTCGTGATGCGGTCGGAAGCACCCGAGGCAACGCTCGCGACGCGCATCCAGGGCGATTTCGGTGATTGCAAGACTGTGCATCGTGCGAGAATACCAGAATCATCTAAAAAAATGCACCTGCAATCATCCTGCTGGCGATGCAACAGGCCGTGATGCGATTTCGCTACTCTGGCGGCGGCGTTTCGCACTGTCATGGGCGACCGCCGAAGGTGCCTACGGCGCTGCGGCGATCGGATAGCCTTTCCACACCCATTCCAAGGCTTCTGGTAACGTTTGCTGCTTCACGCCGCCGTCGCAATGGCCGGCGTTGCGGGCGAAGACAAACTGGTAGTGATAACCCTTGGCGGCCAGTGCTTTGGCCGTGTTTTCGTTGGCCAGAACCCAATCGTGCATGTTGTCGCGCATGACGTTCGGATTCAGCAAGTCCCTGTCGCTGACCTCCATCCAGATCCGCAGAGGCTTGGGCGGGCTATTGGAGATCAAGCGCTCGTGAAACTCCCAAGCGCCATGCGGCGTCTCGGCATTGTAGGGCCATTGCTGATTCACGAACGTGCCGGAATAAGTGAGCACGCGGTGATACAAATCTGGTCGATACCAGGCCATGATTAGCGCGCACGACCCGCCGGAACTGCAGCCCATTGTCGCGCGGCCTTCGGGATCCTTTGTCAACTTGACATCGCACTGCTTCTCGACCAAGGGAAGAACTTCGCCTTCGACGAATTCGGCATACCTACTCGACATGGTGTCGTATTCCAAACCGCGCTGGCTCCCTTGGGCATCGCCGCTGCCATTGCCGATCGAGATCGCGATCATTGCCGGCACGCGACGTTGCGCGATGAGATTGTCCAAGGCTGTGAATAGCAGCTTGTCGGGACCGTCGGCCCCGACGATGAAGGGAGCGGCTGTACCGGGCACGTATTGTTTGGGGACGTACACCGAGACGCGTCGCGTGTAGGGAGCCGGATGGCTGGTGGTGACGATCAGCTTGCCCTGTTCAGCAGGGTCCACGGTGCCATGGGTATCCGGATCTCTTGCGATGCCGGGATAGATTTTGCTGTCGGTCGACTGCATGGTGAGGCTGTGTATCGTTCCCTGCGGAACTTCTTGCTGAATCTCCATTTCTGGGGCACGGGTGTGCGTCGGCCCAATGATAAAGTTGCCGTCGACATCGGCCGGCGGAACGGAACCGTCGGGCAGCTCCTGGGCTTCGACGAATCCTGGCGTGTGTGGATCGCGGGTGGGTGGAGTCGGGCGGTCTGCCGCCGCCGCGGCATCAACAGCCATCGCCAAAAACATCGTAGTCAGGTTCGTCAGCAACGCCGTACGTATAGATTTTGTATTCATGTCAACTCAGTTGCGAAAAGGCTGGATGGATGCTGGGTGCCGCATGTCGGAAAGAAATTCGGCGAATTGCGATCGAACGCGATCTCCCAATCCTCGGCGTTCGCGTAGTTATGTACGCACCCATCGTCGACTGCAACAACCTTCTGCCGGCTAGGCGGTTTGGGAATAGTGCCACGGACAGAGCGCGACGACCATTTGCCTTCCTGTACTGGAATTCGGCCAGGTCGGCACGGTAACGGCCGCGCGGGCAATGTCGTCGGCATCTCGCAATCGGAAGAGGCGTGGGCTACGAATGCCTGCAATAAGCAGAATCCGGGGGATATAGTGGCAAAATCCGCCTCGCCAGCCGGCTAACCGGGCGCGGCGCAGCCTTTGCGCCGGGGGGCGAATCAAGTACACTGAGGGGCTGATTGATCCATGTCTGGCTAATGCTTGCTGCCCTGCGGGCCTGTGACGAACACTTCGTTTGCTGAAGCAATGCCTGAAGCGTTCGATCATTGTGTGGATGTGTTGCCCGTTGTCGGCGCGTGACGGCTGCTTGCCGTGCGCGGCGCCGTGCTCCATCCTGCCGAATTCCTTCCCCGCAGTTTCCTCTTTCCTAGCTCAGGTGTCTGAATGTCTGTTGACGCGTCGCTACCGAAAATCGCATCCGACGAAATCGCCGAAGTTTCTGAATCTGTCGCGGCCACCGTGGCCGTGGAAACAGCCCCCGCAGTCGAATCATCGGGCATCACCTTTCGTCAGCTGCAGCTAAACGATTCGCTGATTGCGTCGCTGGACAGCGCGGGTTATGTGGTGCCCACCCCGATTCAGGCGCAGACGATTCCGCTGCTGCTCGAAGGACGCGATGTATTGGGCCAGGCTCAAACCGGTACGGGAAAGACCGCAGCCTTCGCCTTGCCACTGTTGCAGCGGATCGTCCTCAACAACAAGCAGACGCAGGTTTTGGTACTTACTCCAACGCGTGAATTGGCCATCCAAGTCGCCACGGCATTCGAGCGCTACGCCTCGGGCCTGAAGGGGCTGCGCGTCGCTGCAATTTATGGCGGGCAAGACTACCAGGTTCAGTTTCGTCAGCTCGATCGCGGCGTACATGTGATCGTCGGCACGCCAGGGCGCGTGATGGACCACATGCGTCGCGGCTCGTTGAAGCTTGAAGGTCTACAAGTCCTGGTGCTGGACGAGGCCGACGAGATGCTGCGAATGGGTTTTGCCGAAGATGTCGAGTGGGTGCTCTCGCAATCGCCGGCAACTCGACAGACGGCGCTCTTCTCGGCCACGATGCCTTCGGCGATTCGCCGTATCGCTAAGAAACACATGACCAATCCGGCCGAGGTCACGATTCAGCAGCAGTCTGCCACGGCCGACACCGTGCGGCAACGCTTTGTGGTCGCGGCACCCCACCAAAAGCAGGGCGTGTTGGGCCGCATTCTAGAAGCCGAATCGATCGACGCGGTACTAGTTTTCGTCAAAACCAAGATGACCAGCGAGCCGCTGGCCGAGTTCCTGGTGGCCCGCGGCCATCGCACGGCGGTGCTGCACGGCGATATCGCCCAGAAGCAGCGCGAACGAATTGTCGAGAATTTGCGCGCCGGTAAAGTCGACGTCATCGTGGCCACCGACGTGGCGGCTCGCGGCCTCGACGTGTCGCGGATTAGCCATGTGATCAACTACGACCTGCCGTTCGACAGCGAAGCGTATGTGCATCGCATCGGCCGTACGGGCCGGGCGGGACGTAGCGGCGAGGCGATACTGTTCGTGCATCCCCGCGAGCGTCGCACGCTCAAACGGCTCGAGCAGGCCACGCGGCAGACCATCGAGCCAATGGATATTCCTTCGAACCGCACGATCAATAAGCAACGTGTAGCCCGTTTTCACGAACGGATTCGCGCGGCAATGGAACATCCGCAATTAGAGCAGTACACGTCGATCATGGAGCATTTTCAACGCGAGACCGAGGCGCCATTCGAGCGAATCGCAGCCGCATTGGCCATTCTCGCCAACGGCGACTTGCCCCTCTTGCTGACCGAAGAGTTGCGGCCTGCTGGCTTTGTCGACCCGCGTCCGGACAATGACCGCGCTGGTTCTCGCTCCGATCGTCGATCCTTTGAGCAGCAAGGTCCGCGACCTGCCGACCGCCGGCCCAAAGGCATCGAAGCGTTTCGCATCGAGGTCGGGCATGCGCATCAAGTCAAGCCGGGAAATATCGTCGGGGCGATCATCAACGAAAGCGGCTTGGAAGGCTCGATGATCGGTCGCATCGACATCTTCGAGGAATACAGCATCGTCGACCTGCCCGAAGGTATGCCACGCGAGATCTTCCGCACGCTAAAAAAGACTTGGGTGGTGGGCCGACAGCTAAACATCTCGCGTCTCGACGTTCCCCCACCGGCCAGCGCCGGCAATCATGCCGCGGCAGACAGCAAGCCGCGTCCCGCCAAGCCGAAGCGTACCAAGGCCGTGGCTGGCGTGTAGAGACGCCATTCTAGATACGCACGCGAGCGGCGGGCAGTAAGTCGACCAAGAGGATTGCAAAGGCGATGGGTGCCTGGGGTCGGCGTATTCGCCGCCGCCAGATTTTGGCGACAATCTGGGTGCTCGCTTCGCTCGACCCCAGCCACCAAAACACAAATTGGACTTCGCATTCGTCCTGGGGAGTCGACGCGCGGACTTTGGGTATCGTCCTACGGACGTAGATAACAGGACGCCGCCCGCTGGCGCATTTTGCGGTGTTCTGAGGCCTTTCATCCTTTTTTCGGATCGACATCACTCTGCTACTTGTTTGGTGGGATTCCGATCGTTACGATCTTGTTCGAACATGATTCGATCAGATTTCAGGCGAGCGGATCGCATGCGGATTTCACGCGTTGAAGCGTTAAGAATACGCCAGCCAGAGTTTCAGCAATTTCCCTGGTGGTGTACCAGCCCGCTCGACCTGTTGTACGACGAAGGAAAGCGCGGGAGTGAGCGGGGGGCAGGTTTGTTCAACGTGCCGCTCGATCTGCGTCGCGATCCGGTCTTTCACGTGCTGGTCCGCGTCACCACCGACGACGGGCTGGTCGGACTGGGAGCGATCGGGCTGGGGTCGACGGCGATGGCCGATGCCGTGGAGCATTTACTTGCGCCGTTTGTGCTAGGGCGCAATCCCTTCGACGTCGAATTGATGTGGGAGCTGATGTATCGTTCGACAATCAATATCGGACGCAAGGGGCTGATCCTGGAAGCGATTAGCGGCATCGATATCGCGGTTTGGGACATCTTGGGCAAAGCCACCGGACAGCCGGTTTACAACCTGCTAGGCGGGAAGACGCGTGACAGGATTCGCGCCTACGCCAGTGCGCTATACGCCGACGAGGATCTCGATCGGCTCGCCGCGATGGCCAGAGGGTTCGTCGCAAAAGGGTTCACGGCCGTAAAAATGCGTTTCGGCTATGGCCCACAGGATGGCCGCGCCGGCATGCGCAAGAATGTCGAGCTCGTGCGGACGGTGCGTAACGCCATCGGCGAAGACGTCGATTTAATGGCAGATGCGTACATGGGTTGGACGACGCAGTACGCGATCGAAATGATCCGCATGCTTGAGGATCACCATCTGGCTTGGGTCGAAGAGCCGATCTCGCCCGACGACCTGGACGGCTATGCGCGGATTCGTACGGCGACGCAGACAGCGATTGCCGCGGGGGAACACGAATTCACACGTTTCGGCTTCAAGGAGCTGATCACGCGAGGTTGCGTCGATTATGTGCAACTCGACGTCAATCGGGTTGGCGGAGTCACCGAAGCACGAAAAATATGGGCCCTGGCTGCGGCCCATTCCTTGCCGGTGGTGCCTCACTCGCAGAATTATCACAATCAGCATTTGATCATCTCGCACGTCAATAGTCCGCTGTCCGAGTACCTGCCGCCTGACTATCGGGATGGCGATACGTTTCTCTCGGAACTGTTTCTCGGCGATGCCGTGGCCCACGACGGTTACATTACGCTGTCAGATCGACCGGGCATGGGGGTCGATCTGAACGAGCCGATGGTGGCCGAATACTTGCTCCACTGAGGAAAAGGAACGACCAATGCAACCGGTATTCGCAGGCGTCTATCCGATGTTGCTCTCGTTTTACACGGGAGACGATCGCATCGACGCCACATTGCTAAGGCGCCAGGTCGACCTGGCGGTCGCCAGTGGTTGCCACGGCCTGGGCGTGATGGGGTTGGGCACCGAAGTCAACAAACTATCGACCGTCGAGCGTCGCGAGACTTTGGAAATTGTTGCGCAGCATCTGGCCGGCCGTTTGCCTCTATCGGTGACCATCGGCGAGAACACGGCGCGCGGCCAGATCGAGTTTGCCCGTCATGCTGCCGAGCTGAACGCGGCTTGGCTGATTCTGCAGCCGCCGGCGGTGTCGGATGTCTCGGAACTTGAACTGTTGCGGTTCTTTGGCGCCGTGGCTGATTCCGTATCGTTGCCCGTGGCCTTGCAAAATGCGGCAGTCTACCTGGGCATCCAACTGTCCACGGCGGGTCTGCGTGCGTTACAGCGGCAACATCCAAATGTCTGTTTGCTGAAGACCGAAGATCCGCCGGAGATTACAGCCCGGCTGATTGAGGAAACGGGCGGGACATTTCGCGTTTTCGTCGGCCGTGGCGGAATGAATATGATCGACGAACTACGTGCCGGCGCGGTGGGCATCATTCCGGGCGTGGAAACAATGGATCGCATGCCAGGCATCTACAACGATTTTGTCGCCGGCCGCGACCACGCCGCACTCGCGATATACTCCGAGATCGCCCCCTCGTTGGAGTTCCTGGAGCGATCGATCAATCATTTTGTGACCTGCTCGCGCGAGATCATGGCCCGCCGCATGGGAGTGCCGGCAATTCATCATCGGCTGGCCAAGGAGATCACTCCGTTTTGCCGCGAGCAGATCGATCGCTATGCCGCGGCGCTCGGACCGTTCGCTCCTGCAAGAGGCCCCGCGAAAGGAGCCTCCACGAAATGACGTCGCTACTAACCTCCTCGGGAATGACGAAGTCGCGGCAAGCGTTTCTGGAGCTGCGCGAACAGATCCTCGACGGGCGCCTGCCGGCCGGTACGCATCTGACGCTTCGTCCGATTGCAAAATCGTTACAGATGAGTGTGGGAGCGATATCCGAAGCCGTCCGGGAGCTGGTACACGAGCAGCTCATCGACTTCGAGCCGAACTACGGAGCCCGCGTCAAACGATTCGATGCCGAGACGGTGCGCAGCCAGCATGTGCTGAGGATCGCCATCGAATGTGAAGCGGTGCGTCGCTGTACCGACCGTATCGGCGACCGCCGACTGCAAGAGCTGGAAACGCTGGCCCGCGAGGTCGATCGACTGACCGATGTGGAAGAAAACCTGGCCGAGGCACGGCAGGCCGACTTCGCATTCCATTTGCTGGTAGCCGAGGAATCTGGCGTGCCGACGCTGCCAGCGGTGCTCCGTTCTTGCCACCTGGTGCGCTTGCTGGCGATCGAGACGGCGTCGCGCCGCGAGGTCGCGCGCATTCCTAATCGCACGCACGTGGAGTTGGTAAAAGCGATGACCTCGCGCGACGCGGACAATGCCGAGCAGGCGATGCGCGAGCATTGCGAACATTCGCTGCAATTACAGTTGGCGCGGACATTCGGCGTGTGACACGGATTTTGCCTGGGAGTTGGTCCAGTGTTCGTTCGGCAGAAACTCATCACGGCGTGCCTGGCTTGCCTGCTCACATGGTGGGCGGCCGCGCTATCGGCATTTGCGCAGGCTGACGAGACACCGAAGAACATCACTCCACCGGTTGCGGCGTCCCAACAGGTCGGCGGGCAGTTTTTCGAAAAGCACATCCGTCCATTGTTCGTGCAACAGTGCTACGAATGCCACGGTCCCGACGCAGGAGACGGTGATGGCGCATTGCGGCTCGATTCGTTGGCCGGTCTGTTGCGCGGCGGAAAGTCCGGCCCCGCGATCACGCCGGGCGACCCCACACGAAGCCTGCTGATTCTGGCGGTGAAGCATGACGGGGCCGTCGCGATGCCCCCCAAACGCAAGCTCGACCAGCAAGCGATCGACGCGCTGACGGCGTGGGTGCGCATGGGTGCGCCCTGGCCCGGAGAGAATGTGGGCACGGCACGACCATCTGACGCTGCGGTCGCCACGGATGAATGGAACGAAC
Organism: Pirellulales bacterium; assembly: GCA_036490175.1. NCBI lineage: Bacteria > Pseudomonadati > Planctomycetota > Planctomycetia > Pirellulales > Pirellulales bacterium. The sequence goes on from DASXEJ010000080.1 coordinate 13,852, forward strand.
AAGCTCGCAACTTCTGGGCCTTTCAACAGCCGCGCCGACCAGCACCTCCGCAGGTGCGCGACGAAACCTGGTCGCGCACCGCGATCGACCGGTTCTTAAGGGAGAAGCTCGACGCTGCCGGGCTGACTCCGGCACCCCGCGCTGACAAGCGCGCGCTGCTCGCGAGGGTGACGTTCGATCTCGTGGGACTTCCACCCAGCGAAGCCGAACGTCACGCTTTTTTGAGTGACGACGCTCCGGATGCCTTTGCGCGGGTTGTCGATCGCTTGCTGGCTTCTCCGCGCTATGGAGAACGCTGGGCACGCCATTGGCTCGACGTCGTCCGCTACGCAGACAGTAACGGCATGGACGACAATCTCGCCTATTCTGACGCCTGGCGTTATCGCGATTATGTGATCGGTGCCTTCAACGCCGATCGCCCCTTCGACCACTTCGTGCAGGAGCAACTTGCCGGCGACCTGCTGGCACTCGAAGAGCCGGCGCGCCGTGACGAATTGATTGTCGCTACCGGGTTCCTGGCCATTGGTCCGAAGATGTTGGCAGAAGACGATCCGGTCAAGCAACAGCTCGACATCGTTGACGAGCAGCTAGATACCACTTGCCGGGTCTTTATGGGGCTGACGATGGGCTGCGTACGCTGCCACGATCACAAGTTCGATCCCCTATCGGTGAAAGACTATTACGGAATGGCGGGTATCTTCAAAAGCACCCGCACTATGCTTTCTTACCGAGTCGACTCGAAATGGAACGCCACCGGGCTGGGCACGCCCGAGGCCATCTTCCGACTGGAGGACCTCGAACAGATCATCGAGCGCCACGACAATGCGTTAGTGAACGGCAATACCGGCGCAATGTCGGAGGCAGAATGGAACGCCCACACCAAATTGCTGGCCGACGCCCGCCAGGAGTACGCATCGATTCCGAAGGCGATGTCAGTCAGCGACGGCACGGGCGAAGACCTGGAAATCATGCTGCGGGGAAACCATCTGACACCCGGCTCGCTCGCGCCGCGTCGATTTCCGGCAATTCTGGCCGGCAGTACACAACCGACGTTCGACAAGACTGCGAGCGGCCGGCTGGAACTGGCCCGTTGGCTGACGAGGGCCCAGCACCCTCTTACAGCGCGCGTGATTGCGAATCGAGTGTGGCGCTGGCACTTTGGACAGGGGCTCGTGCGCTCGGTCGACAACTTTGGCCGGCTCGGCGAGCTTCCCTCGCATCCGGAATTGCTCGACTGGCTCGCGACGCGCCTCGTGGCAGACGGCTGGTCGCTCAAGCAACTCCATCGACAAATCGTGCTCACCGAGGCGTATCAGATGAGCAGTGCTTGGAACGAGCAGGCAGCCCAAATCGATCCCGAGAATCGTCTGCTGTGGCGACGCACGCGGCAGCGCATGGATGCGGAAGTCTTGCGCGATTCGCTACTTACTGTTGCCGGATCGCTTGATCTGACCATGGGAGGAACGCTGCTGACGACGACACCGTTTCAGAATCTCGGCCTGGAAGGGTTGGCTCGTAAGCCGGAACTTTATCAATCGAATCGTCGCAGCGTCTATCTGCCTGTGCTGCGCAGCGCCCTGTATGAGATGTTTCAAGCCTACGATTTTCCCGATCCCGCCACGCTGAATGGCGATCGGGCGACGACCACCGTCGCGGCCCAGGCGCTGTTTATGCTCAATAGTGATCTCGTCGCGCAGTCGGCGGAACGATTGGCCCAGATCGTGTTGGCCGACGCGACCCTCGACGATGCGCAACGATTAAAGCAAATCGCCCTGCGGATTTTCGGGCGTGAGGCAGCGGAGGACGAGCGACAGGATTGGCACCGCTTTCTGGCACGCTATGAAGCGGCCCCATCGCTCTCCGCAGAGAGCCCAGAGCAGCGCCGTCGCGCGGCCTGGCAAGGGCTATGCCGATCGCTCCTCTCATCAAATGAATTCATCTATGTCCCGTAAAAGTATGACTGGTCCGCAAAAAAGTCACCAATCGCGCAGCAAACAATGGCCGCCGCTTGCTGATCAGAAACGACCATTATGACACCTTCTAATCTCGGCTCGCACGTGACGCGACCGCAGTCGCGCCGCGACTGGTTGTTGCAGACCGGCGCAGGTTTCGGCGGGTTGGCGCTGTCGGCGTTGATGGCCGATTCGTCCCATGCCGTGGTCGATCCATTAGCAGCGAAGAGTCCGCACTTCGCGCCACGCGTCAATCGCGTCATCATGCTCTTCATGTTCGGAGGTCCGTCGCATCTCGACACCTTCGATCCAAAACCCATTCTCACGCGCGATAGTGGGCGGCCGCTCGCCGCAGAGAAACGGCCTCGCGTCGTGTCATTCCCGAATCGCATGGGGAATCTCGTTGGTTCACCCTTCGAGTTCGCACAGCATGGCGAAAGCGGTACGTGGGTCAGCTCGCTGTTTCCGCATGTGGCGACGCACGTTGACGATTTGTGCGTGATTAACTCGATGTGTTGCTCCAACTCGCGCCATGGCGGCGCAGTGCTCGAATGGCACACCGGCACGGACACGTTCGTTCGTCCCAGCATGGGTTCGTGGATCACATACGGTCTGGGAACCGAGAATCAAAACTTTCCCGGCTACGTGACGATCTGCCAGGACTTGTCGCAAGGGGGCGCTAACAATTTCGGTTCGGCATTTCTGCCCGCGATGTATCAGGGAACAGCACTAGGCCATGCCGGTCTGAAACCGCAGGAGGCCAGAATCCCGTTCCTGGGGTCGAACGCTACGGCACGTGATCGGCAGCGGCTCGAGATTGACCTGCTCTCCCAGATGGAACGGCGCCAAGCGGTTTCCCGCGGCCCCGATAACGAGTTAGAAGCCCGCATCGCCTCGTTCGAGTTGGCGTATAGCCTGCAGGGCGAGGCGCCCGAGATGCAAAACCTCGCGGCGGAGTCGGCAACGACGCACGCGCTGTACGGTCTCGACAATCCGGAAACGGCCGACTTCGGCACGCAGTGCCTGTTGGCTCGCCGGTTCTCGGAATATGGTGTGCGTTTCGTGCAGTGCAATCTGAGTGGCTGGGACGCGCACAACAAGTTGAAGGAGGATCACGGCCGGCTAGCCCGCGCGATCGATAAACCGATCGCCGGCCTGCTGACCGATCTCAAGCGACGCGGGCTGTGGAACGATACGCTGGTGATTTGGGGCGGAGAGTTCGGCCGGACGCCTACCTGCGAAGGAACCGACGGTCGCGATCACAATCCGCATGGCTACACAATGTGGCTGGCGGGTGGTGGCGTCAAGCAGGGCATTACCTGGGGCAAAACCGACGATTACGGCTACTACGCGATCGAGAATAAGGTGCACGTCCACGATCTGCACGCCACGATTCTGCACCTGCTAGGGCTGGACCACAAACGACTCACGTTCAAATATGCCGGCCGCGACTTTCGTCTGACCGACGTACACGGAGAGTTAGTAGAAGGAATCCTCGCTTGATGGCTCGTTACGCGAAGGCAGCCTACCAAAAAAACGCAACAACCCGTCGCGGCGACGGTAGCCAAAAAAAGTCACTCACATCGCAACTGGGTGCATTTACCAACAAAAGAGAGTTTAGACGATGGCTGATCAAACGCGGCGCGAGTTTTGTGTCAACGCCGGCGGAGCGCTGGCTGCCACGGCCTTGGTCTCGGCCGACTTGCTGGCAACGGTGAAGGCTGCCGACAGCTCATCAACTCGCGAACCGGCTGCGATTCCCCCGCATCGTCCACAAACGGTCGACGGAGTGCATGCCTACACGGATCGTGTATCTGTCGCCGCGGGGGACACGGTGCGTTTTCATGTCAGCAGTTCGGTTCCGTATGAATTACAGGTGTGTCGGCTGGGAATCGACGTCGACAGTCCGGCGCTCGACGAGGTGCTGCATACGTTTGCTCGCGCACAGGCGCACGTGCAGCCGATTCATCCTGGCTCGTACCTGGTGGCCGACCAGCCGCTGGCAGCGGGAGAGGACCTGCCGCCTCTAACGATCGAGCTGTGGGTCCGCCGCTGGCGCACGCTGGCGCGGCAAGCGCTCATCAGCCAATTCGATAATCCAGGCGGCTGCGGGTTCGCATTGTTTGTCAACGAAGATGGTTCGCTGGGATTCTATCTGGGTGATGGCGGCGCATTTCAGGAAAGCAACCTGCACACAACACCGGCCGATCAGCTGAAAATGCAGATCAATCCAGAAGGATTGAAGACGTTTCCCGACAATGCTCCAAGCTCGGTCCTATCGAACCAGTGGCATCACGTGGTGGCGGTGTTTGACGGGCAGGAAAAGCAAATTTGGGTTGACGGTCGTGAGGTTGGTCGGTGGAAGCATTCCGTTCCGGCCCGGCCGGGCGCGGCGCCCTTGCGCATCGGTGCAGCAGGAAAAGCGGGGCGTGCCGATTTTTTGCTCGATGCCGATCTGGCACTCCCCGCGATTTATGGCCGGGCGCTAACGGCCGACGAAATCTTGGCGCGGGCGGCCACACGTGGACTTGTCCCGGCTACCGGACCAGGACTATTGGCCTGCTGGCCACTCGACGAAGAGCAGGGGGAGCGCGTCGCCGATGGCAGCGGAAATGGCCGCGCTCTACGCATCATCAACTCGGCGACGTGGATGATCGGCGGTCCCAGCTTCAACCCCGACGTGCCACGGTTTGGTAATTACGATCCGACGAAGGATGCCGAACGCGGGCACGGTCTGCGGCTCGCTTCTGACGATTTATACGACTGTCGTTGGCAGGCTTCTCACGAGTTTCGCGTGCCGGAAACGGCGCGCTCGGGGATCTACGTAGGTCGCATTCGCTGTGCCATCGACGGTGAAGAGCGGATGTACCACACCCTGTTTATCGTGCGGAAGGATCGCGCGCGACCCAGGGCGCCGATCGCCTTTCTCTGCTCGACGAATAGTTGGAAGGCCTATTCCGCGACTCCTTTCTGCCCGGCCTGGCCAGGCCTTAAAAAATCGATCGGCAACAACGGTCCGGCCAACAGCGCTGGCGATCCTCCGGCATTTTGCTTCTACCGCGTTCATCAAGCGGGGCAGGGGACGTATCAACTTGGTTTCCGCATGCCCTGGCCCGTCGTCGGTCCTTATACGCTGATGGGGCCCGCCGAATGGGACTACAGCCACCTCTGTCGTCAGGATCGATTTACACAGACCTGGCTGGAGCGGCAAGGTTACGACTACGACGTGCTGACCGATACAGACTTGCAACTCGATCCGCAGGCTCTCGACAGCTACAAGGTGCTGGTGGTCGTCGGGCATAGCGAGTATTGGTCGTTCGAGGCGATGGGGCGGGTAAGCCAGTTTCTCGACCGTTGCGGGAATGCCGTCGTACTTTCGGGCAACACCGCGTTTTGGCGCGTGTCGTTCAATGCCGACGCATCGATCATCGAATGTCGCAAAGGAGACGCCCCGGGCACGCAGGTGCGCGCCGACCGGCGCGGAGAAATGTGGCACAGCCACGACCGGCGTCGGGGGGGGATGTCGCGCGAGTGCGGCTTTCCAGCCTGGAAGTTGTTTGGGCTCGAATACTTTTCATTGATGGGCGTGGGAGTGCCTGGCGTCGGGCCGTACAAGGTGCGCAATCCTGAGCATTTTCTATTTCGCGAGCCGATCTCGCTCGACCTGCGTGCCGGGGACTCGTTCTGCGGAGCCGGGGACAAGGCGTTGCCGCAGCCGATCGGCCACGAAGGGGACGTGCGCGTCTCGATGATCGCGAAGTATCTTGTCGAAGCGCCGCCCCCCGGTGCCATACAGCCCACGGAGGATCCTGCTGGCATCTCGTTATTGGCGGATGGGTTCGTGGATGCCGAGAAAATTCCCTTCGCCTGGGACTATTTTCAGCGACCCGTTCCCTTCGGCAAAGGGCCACAGATTTCCGTTGGCGCCGAGATGATCTATTGGGAGCGTCCTGCCGGAGGTCGCGTGTTTCATTCAGGATCGATCAATTCTGGATCGACGCTGGCGCTCGACGACAAGTGGTCGGGGCTGATGCAAAATGTGCTAAGTCATTTTGGCGCGAAGCAAGCGTGAAGTAGCTCTGAGGCATTTATCGGTGGGTTCGTAAGTCGCCGCCGCCAAAGCTGGCAAGAAACGGGACAGAAACAGGCATCGTCCGCGACAAATGCGGACGGGCCCATTCCCCTGGAAGGAGGCATTTGTGGCGGCTTCCGATCCGACCAGCATGTCGCCGCCTCACTCGGTGGCAGTTAGCCGTGGTTTTTGGCGGACTGTCCCCTGGCTGATGATGGTGGTCGCCTGCGGCCACTTCAATCGCATCGGCATCTCGGTCGCGGGAACCGAGCGGATCATTTCTCAGTACGACCTCGCTCCGCAGCAGATGGGCATGGTCTATTCGGCTTTTCTGCTCTGTTACACACTAGCCATGATTCCCGGGGGATGGTTCATCGATCGCTACGGGGCGCGGGCTGCGCTACTGGTGTGGGGAATTGGCTCGACGGTGTTTGTGGCCCTTTCCGGCGGGGTCGGCCTTGTGGCTGGGACCGCTTCGACGCTCTTAGCGGGACTGCTGGTCGTGCGCGCGCTGCTGGGGATCGTGAACGCGCCCTTGCACCCGGCATCGGCACGTATGGTTTACGAACACGTCTCACCGAGATCGAAAGCACTCGCCAACGGACTCGTGACATTTGCGGCCTGCCTGGGAATCGCGTCGACATACAAAGTGTTGGGAGGATTGATCGATCGCTTCGACTGGCCGACGGCGCTGTTATTTTCTAGCGCGTTGACGCTGGTCGTCACGGGGATTTGGGCCGGCGTGTCGCGTCCACGGTCGTTTGCAGAAGGTGATCATTCGCCTTCACACCAGCAGCACTTCGATTGGTCGTCCCTGTTACTTGTTCTACGGCACCGCAATGTGGTTTGCATAACGCTCAGCTATACGGCGATGGGATACTTCCAGTATGTGTTCTTCTATTGGATCGAGTATTTCTTCGAGAGCGTGCAACATGAATCACGTCAGGTCGCCCGCGACTATTCCATGTGGGTAACGCTGGCGATGGGGGCGGGAATGGTGTTGGGAGGTGTTCTCGCGGATCGGGTGCCGCGCAGCCTGCCGCCACGCGTGCGCGGGGCGATCGTTCCGGCGCTCTCGATGCTCTTTAGCGGCCTGGCTTTCGAAGCCGGACTGCTGGCAACGGATCCACAAGTCACGCTGGCGGCGTTTGCCTTGGCCGCGGCGTGTATTGGTGGCTGCGAAGGTTCGTTCTGGACGACAGCGGTCGGGCTAGGGGGACGATACGGCGGAATCGTGGCAGGATTGATGAATATGGGCGGCAACACGGGCGGCACCCTCTCGCCGTGGATTCTGCCGCTACTGGGAGGGGTCTTTGCCCGGGAGTATGGCTCTGACGTCGGCTGGCGGCTGAGTATGTCTGTGGCCGGCGTGATCGTGATTTTGGGCGCCGCATTGTGGTGGGGCATCTGCCCTGACGAGGACAATAACAGCGTGATTTCCGCACCGGGCGCAACGAGTTTTTGAATCATCGCACCAGGACGTGTTGAATGCATACAGTCATCGCCGGCCTCCGTGATTCCGTGAGTTCATTCCTAACGCGGGAAAATCTCCGGATGATCGTCTGCGATCCAACCTGCGCGCAATCGAAAGCCTGATTGCTATTCTGGTGGGACTGGCTCATCATCAATAGCATGTGTTGCCTGGCGCACGGGCCCCGCCTGCTGTGGCCAGGCTGTCGCTTCGCGTCAGAATGAACCGGTTTTGATGTTTACCTTGAACGCTCTGCGAATTGACGATGTTCGATCCTGAAGATCTTGAGGCCCTGGCCGATGCCGTCCATACGCTGGAAAATCCAGGTCTGGCGATCCAAATCACCAACGTCGTCGGGCAACCGATGGAATACGCGCTCAAGAGTCTGCCCGACGAGATTTCGCAACGTATCGCATCGATCACGAATGCCGCCCTGCTTTCCGCACTGCGTGTAGCCACGTCGACGTTGCGGAGCAATGGCGATGTGCGTCCGTCGAATCGGATTCACAAGGCGCTCTCGACGTTGAGCGGTGCGATCGGGGGCGCCTTTGGAATTCCGGCCCTGGCTATCGAATTGCCTTTTTCGACCACAATAATATTGCGATCCGTGGCGGATATCGCCCGTGCTCAGGGAGAGAATATCCGTTTGCCGGAAACCCAACTGGCTTGCATCGAAGTCTTTGCGTTGGGCAGCCGGTCCAAATCCGACGATGCGGCAGACACGGGCTATTATGCCACGCGTACCGTGCTGGCGCGTAGCATATCCGAAGCAGGAAAATACATCGCCGAACGAGGCCTCGCCGAGGAAGGCGCGCCGGCCATCGTGCGGCTGATTACCAATATTGCAGCCCGATTCAAACTACCGGTGTCTGCGAAGTTCGCCGCGCAGTCGATTCCGGCGATCGGCGCAGCCGGCGGCGGTGCCATAAACCTGATCTTCATTAGCCATTTCCAGGACATGGCTCGCGGCCATTTCACAGTGCGACGTTTGGAGCGCAAGTATGGAGACGGCCTGATCCGGACGGAATATGATCGGATCAAGCGCAGTAACGAAGCGGCCAAGCGATGACACGAAGCGCGGTGGGCCCATTCGCGGCCGTTTCATTTGCCATCCCCTACCGAGTAAGTAGCGCATCTATTGTTGTTACCAAGTTCGACACCTTGAAAAAGTTTGAGGAACCATGTTTTCAAAGCTGCTGAAGACCGGAATCACGTCGTTGATATTGGTGGTGATCGCACACTGCGTCTCGGCGGCCGTGCCACCGGACAAACGTTATGTGATTATCCACGCCGATGACGCAGGCATGTCCCATTCCGTCAATATGGCCACGATCGAAGGCATGGAGAAAGGGATCGTCTCGTCGGCCAGCATCATGGTCCCCTGTCCCTGGTTTAAGGAAATCGCCGCCTATGCCAAGGCGCATCCCGAGAAAGACTTCGGCATCCACTTGACGCTCAACAGCGAGTGGAAGGACTATCGCTGGGGGCCTGTGGCGCCGCGCGAAGCCGTGCCCAGTCTGATCGACGCGGAAGGATATCTATGGGGAGGCGTGCAAGATGTCGCCAGCACGGCTAAGGCGGCCGAGGTCGAAACCGAATTGCGGGCGCAGATTCAACGGGCCATCGATTTTGGCGTGCCGGTCACGCACATCGATACGCACATGGGCGCCGTCGTCAGTCGGCCCGACCTGATCGAGGTTTACGTCAAGCTGGGCCTCGAGTTCAAGGTACCGGTGTTCTTTATCCGGGCGCTCAACGTTGGCATCGCGGCGACCAATCCGCAGGTGCGGGCCCGCGGCGCCGAACTAGTCAAAATGCTCGATGATCATCATCTGCCCGTACTGGACTTCATGACCCAGTACTACACGGGCGAGAGCTATGAGACCAAAAAGAAGATGTACCTCGACGCGATCAATGAAACGCAGCCCGGCGTTCGCTATCTGATTATCCACTGCGGATACAACAATGACGAGCTACAAGCGATTACCTCTAGTTCGCAGCTGCGCGACAACGATCGGCGCGTCTTTACCGATCCCCAGATGATCGACGCCGTAAAGAAGTCTGGTGTGGACGTGATCTCGTGGAAGCAACTAAGCGAGATGACTGGCAAATAAAGTCCGACCAAGAACGTGTCCCTGTGGCGTTCATGCACGTCGCCGACCTGTTACTGTTGATGGCAATCTGCATCTGTTCGTCGGGGCGACATTGCGGTGGTTAACGCGCACAAAGTGCGACGACGCTAGCGCATCCGTGTCAATCCGACCGGACTGCAAGTGGGTTGGTACCGACCTGCATCGCCGGTCGTAGCGGTATTGGTTATTGCATCGCGCAGCGCCATGCAATCACCTTGGTGCGAATTCAGGGATTGCAGAAAGTTAATAGCGCCGCGGCATTTCTTGAGGGAAATGGGCCGCAAACAGACGAAAACTATCTGACCGCCGGAAGCGGATTGCGCTACGATTCGCCCCAGGCGATGATTCGTCGAACGTGATTGCTTAGATAGTGCCGCACGGCTCTCGCCCGTTGGGCCCAGGGCTGAATCGCACTCGTGGCAACCTCGACGGCGCCCGCGCAAGGTCCGACCGCAAAAAGATTGACGGTTTTATCAACCCGAGGAGACGCATTTATGAGCATCGCAGAGCACGAGACCGCGAATGTGGCCGCAGTAGCCGTTGACGAACTCGTGTCGGTGATTGAAAGGGTGGAACGGCTGGAGCAGAAAAAGTCGTCCATCGCGGCCGATATTCGCGACGTGTTCGTGGAGGCAAAGGGGGCCGGTTTTGACGTCAAGGCCATCCGCGAAATCATAAAAATCCGGAAACTAGACCCACACAAACGCGAGGAGCAGGAAACCTTGCTCGACGTGTACAAGCGCGCGTTGGGCATGGCTGACGATGTGGAGGAACGAGACGAAGCCGCCTGATAGCCGCGATATTCCTCTGCACTGGCGACAGCGACTTTTCACCGGGAATTGGCTGCCTTGCAGGGTGTCGGGTATTGCTCCGCGACTGATTCGGTCGCGGAGCAATACGGCCGGTCAGGTCATTTGCAATTGCGGTCCGCGCGGCCAATAGCTAGTTTGTGGGGCGTCGTTCGGCCCCTCAATCAATGGAGTTGCAACTATGGCGAAGAAGAACGCGAAGAAATCGGGTGGTATCGCGGGGATTGCAATCATCGACGATGCGACGGATGATTTGCGTCACGAGACCAATGGAGATTCTGCGACCGCACACACGCCTGCCGAGAAATCTCGCCCCAAAGCCAAGAAAACCGTCGACCAGCCCGCCAACGGACATTTCGCCGTCAGCGATATCAAGAAGGCATCCGCATTCGCCAATTCCATCGGCGGTCTCGACAAAGCGATCGCCGTGCTGCAAATCTTGAGGGTGGCTAAAGACGTACAGTAAGACCGTACGTTAGGATGCTCGGTCGGTAAAGCATGCATTAGTCGCGCGTTCTTGTCGTCTTATGTCATGGCCAAATCGTCGGACAAGCATCACGCGCGCGGTGTTGGCGGGTTTGTGCGGGTGCGCGGCGCTCGCGAGCACAACCTGAAGAATATCGACGTCGACATCCCGCGTGATGCGCTGGTGGTATTTACAGGGATCTCGGGCTCCGGCAAATCCAGCCTGGCATTCGGCACTCTTTATGCCGAGGCACAGCGGCGATACCTGGAGTCGGTATCTCCTTACGCTCGCCGTTTGTTCCACCAGATGGCCGTGCCCGAGGTGCAGGCGATCGAAGGCCTGCCGCCGGCCGTGGCCTTGCAGCAGCAACGGGGTACTCCGACGGCGCGCTCGTCAGTCGGGAGCGTAACGACGCTATCGAACCTGCTGCGGATGCTTTACTCGCGGGCCGGCCGCTATCCGGCAGGCCAAGAGATCATCTATGCCGAAGGTTTTTCGCCGAATACTCCTGAAGGTGCCTGCCCCAATTGTCATGGTCTGGGGCGGATTTACGACGTCACCGAGAGCTCGGCAGTTCCCGATGATTCGCTCACCATTCGTCAGCGCGCGATTGCTGCCTGGCCACCTGCTTGGGGCGGACAGAATCAGCGCGATATTCTGGTTACGCTGGGTTACGACGTAGACAAGCCGTGGCGAGAGTTATCCAAAAAGGATCGGGATTGGATCCTCTTTACCGATGAACAACCGGTCGTGCCCGTGTATGCCGGATTCACACCGGCCGAAACCCGAGCTGCCCTCAAACGCAAGCTCGAGCCGAGTTACATGGGCACGTTCTCCGGTGTGAAGCGTTATGTGTTGCACACCTTCGCCACGACGCACAGTGCGCTCATGAAAAAACGGGCACTGCGCTTCATGCTGGCCAGCGATTGCTCGTTGTGTCATGGCAAGCGGCTGCGGCCCGAGTCGTTGGCTGTGACGTTCGCCGGAATCGACATCGCCGAGTTATCACGGCTGCCGCTCAAGCGGGTGGCACAATTGTTGCAACCCTATGCCGACGCGACCGCGCCGGAATTGAATCGACAGCGAACGGCGCATCCTGAGCAGGTCCTGGTAACCACGCGAATCGCCACGGATCTTGTTGCCAGGCTGAAAGCACTGTTGGACCTGGGCCTGGGTTACCTGGCGCTCGATCGGAGTACTCCCACGCTGTCCCCAGGCGAGTTGCAGCGATTGCGGCTGGCGACGCAGCTCTATTCCAACTTGTTTGGCGTTGTGTACGTGTTGGACGAGCCATCCGCCGGCCTTCATCCGGCAGATACAGAATCGCTGCTGGCAGCACTCCAGGCGCTGAAACAAGCCGGCAACTCGCTGTTCGTAGTCGAGCATGAAATTGAAGTCATGCGGCAGGCGGATTGGCTGGTCGACGTCGGGCCCGCCGCGGGGCAACATGGCGGAGAAATCCTCTACAGCGGTCCGCCCGACGGGCTGCGCCATGTGCGTAGTTCGCAGACCGCGCGTTACCTCTTTGCCACGCATCGAACCGAACCTCGCGTTGCGCGAGTCCCATCGGGTTGGTTGCGATTAAATAGTGTCACGCGCAACAATCTATCCGGCATCAATGTGGATTTTCCGGTTGGTGTCTTTACCGCGATCACTGGTGTATCGGGTTCGGGAAAATCGACGCTGGTAAGCCAAGTGCTCGTCGAGCTGGTGGCCGAGTCTCTAGGACACGAACTTCCGGCCGAGGACGAGGAGTTGGATCCGCTCGAGCGCGCTGCGACGCTGGCAACCGGTGGACGCATCGCCGCAGGCGGAGAGCTGATTTCGCGGCTCGTGCGTGTCGATCAAAAGGCGATCGGCCGCAGCCCGCGGTCGAATCTGGCCACCTATACGGGCATGTTCGACCACATTCGCCGTCTTTTCGCCGCCACGAAGTTGGCCCGATCGCGACGCTACGACGCCAGCCGGTTTTCATTCAATGTTGGTAAAGGGCGCTGCGAACATTGCCAGGGCGAGGGCTTTGTCATGGTGGAACTGTTGTTCCTGCCCAGCGTGTACGCCCCGTGTCCGACCTGCCAGGGAACACGATACAACGCCAAGACGCTGGAGGTGCGTTATTGCGATAAGAATATCGCCGAGGTGCTCGGTCTGACCGTCGACGATGCGTGGGAGTTTTTTACAGAGGTATTGGTCTTGGAGCGCGGCCTCTCAGTATTGCGAGAAGTTGGACTAGGTTATATACGCCTCGGCCAACCGGCGACGGAACTATCGGGCGGCGAAGCCCAGCGGATCAAACTTGCCACTGAGTTACAACGCACGCAGCGCGGCAAGTCGCTGTATGTGCTCGACGAGCCGACGACCGGATTGCATCCCTCCGATGTCGAAAAGCTGCTAGGCCAATTGAGCGGTCTGGTCGACGCTGGTAACACGGTAATCGTTGTCGAGCATGACATGCAGGTCATCGCCCGCAGCGACTGGATCATCGACATCGGCCCCGGCGCAGGAGACGAAGGGGGCCAGGTAGTGGCAACCGGCACGCCGGCCGAAGTGGCGCGCCATCGCCACAGCCGCACAGCGCCGTACCTGCAGCGTCAACTTTAGATAGTTTAGATCAAGCTGGCGGGCCTAATTTGCGCGGCAACGCACGCGATAGCCAAACAGCGTCAAGAGTCCCAGCCCCAGCATGACCATCGTCGACGGCTCGGGCACGGCCTTGCCAAGCTCGAAGGGAGAGAAGCTGCTGGTGACGTACGTAATCGTATGGTCAGTCGTGTTGACTGTGCCGCCGAACTCCCAAGCTCCGGCGCCGCTGTTGGCGGTCGTATCGAAGTGCCAAATCCCCAATTGCGATTGATCCGTCCCGGCCGGTAGTAACGCGGGGTCGTAATGGAAGACCAAGGTTGCCGTCTGACCGGTGGGCAACCCCGTATATTCCACGGTCCAGATCTGTGGATTGACCGAGAGACTGCTTGTCGAGAGGCCAAAGACAGGATTGGTTTGCGCGGCGGTGACCGCTTGCTGCGACAGGCCTCCCGAGTTGGGAATCTGCTGGGCGGAGAACGTACCGCCATTGGTGGTCCCGCTCAGGTCCATCGTCACGCCGCCGGGCGTCGTGGCGCCGCCCAGCACGCTGGCTTGCGTGGCGTTCGGAGCAACAGTCGCGATATTCGTCGAACCAAAATGCGCGGTCGACAGGGCATCGAGAGTAAACGTCCCCGTAGAGCTACGGGGGCCTGAGCCGGCTGGTTCGGTGTAATGACCGGAAACGCTCAATGTCCAATCGCCCGAGCCGGCTCCTCCCGTTTCAGCTAACGTCCATTGGCCCGCGGTAACGACATCGTTGTACGGAGTGGCCGGAAAAAACTCGCTGGTATTGTTCGTAAACGTTTCTGTCAGACCGCCGCTAAGGACATTGAAGTCCGTTGTATTCGCGGGAAAGTTGCCGCCACTCCCCGTGAGCGTTCCGCTACTGAAGTCGAAGCTCAAGCCGGTGTAATTGATGACAACGCCGGGCGTGGTGCTGGCCACAACCATGGGAGTATCTTGCTGGTAGTAACCATCGCCGCCTACGAATCGAATGTTCGTCGGCGTGTCGGTCAACGGATCGAAACTCACTAGAAAGTGCCCGCTAACAGAACTCACATTGCTGCCAGGCGAGACGGGCCCATAGGTGCCGTAGATACCACCGACGGTGGAATACTGGAACGTGCTTTGCGTCGGGTCGATCGAGAAAACGACATTCTGATCCGCGGCCGCGGCTTGCGACACCAACGTCGTCAGCATGGCAGCCAACGCAAGCGCTGTTACTTTCCCTGCACGAATGCCAATCATAGAACCCCCTGTAAGAATTCCGTGGGAAGACTGACGGATACGAATACGCCCGCGCTATCCGAAGGGGCCCAGGAAATGGTCCGAATTGCGCCTGATCGCGCACATTATCCGGAACCGAGAACACGCGCAACCCGGGCACCGTGTGGAAGGTCAAACGCGAAGAACGACGTTTGGTTAGCGGGCCCTGCGCTAGAGAGAAGCGAAGCGATTAC
>DASXEJ010000081.1 GCA_036490175.1 Pirellulales bacterium
CATGTCGCCGATCTCGTCCAAAAACAATGTCCCGCCGTTGCACTGTTCGAACTTGCCGATGCGACGTTGATCAGCCCCGGTAAATGCCCCCTTTTCGTGTCCAAACAGTTCGCTTTCTAACAGAGCGTCGGGAATGGCCGCGCAATTGACCGCCAAAAAGGGCCGGTCCGAACGCGGGCTGTGTTGATAAATTGCCCGGGCGACCAATTCCTTGCCGGTGCCGCTCTCTCCGCGGATCAACACGGTCACGTTTTGCGGGGCCACGCGACCGACTGCTTTATAGACGTCCTGCATGGCCGGACTGCGACCTACGAGCCGGTCAGCCCGATCGTCCTTCGACGTCGTACCGGGAACAGACACCGGCACATTCATCAGGCGGCGCACCTCGATCGCCTGGCCGACCAACTTGCGGAGTGCCGTCACGTCGAGCGGCTTCATCACAAAGTCGTAGGCGCCCAATGTCATGGCTTGAATGGCGACGTCGCTCGAATCGAGCGCCGTGACAAAAATGACAGGCAGCTTAGGGTCGAGCGCGTGGAATGCGCGGAATGCCTCCAGCCCGGACATTTCTGGAAGATTGATGTCGAGCAGCACGGTATCGGGTGGTTGGCGGCGCAACAGATCCAGGCCCTCTTCGGCCGAGGCGACTTCAACCACTTCAATATCGGAACCTTCGAAACATTGCCGCACGAGATGGCGGACCGAGCGGTCGTCGTCAACAACGAGGAGTCTTGGCATGCTGGGTTCTGGAGTCTTAATACGAGGGACAGGCAGAGATCGGGGAGAGAAGTGCGTTGCCGCAACCGAATTGCACACGACGAGGGACAATATCACCATTCTGGCGGGTTCGCACGACTTTGCAAAGGCTAGTCCCTTCATGAATCTCAGAGCCCGGGCCAGGGGCTATCGCAAATGAATACGGACGATGTGCGGTGCGACGCCGGACTGCCAGATGTACCTTTGTTGGAGGCATCGCTCGCCCGCCGCGCGGCGCGGACGAGAGTTATTGGTTCGTCGAGCGGTTTTAACTGCCATTTCCGCCGCGCTGGCGTATTGTCAGAAGCTCGTCCGCTCGTCTGCCCATCGCGTCACCCATGTGGGCTCGCGAAGAACAGCGATATAAAATCTCGACGGCCGCCAGTTGCCGTGGTTGCAAAGAAGCGCCAACCGCACAGGGGCGCAGAAGAAGCAAGGTCGCAAGCTCGCTCCGAAGGGCAAGAACCTGGCGGCTGGGCGTCCGGCTTCGTCGAAATTGATTGTTTTTCGGCCAGTTAGCGTCGGCTGACGGCGCGAACTGGACGGAAATCGACCAATATTACGCTCCCCCCTGTTGGCCGGAGACCGCGTTAAGGAGCATTAAGGGCCGACAATCGATCCGCCCCTCCCAGTGGAATCGGCGTCGTCGCTCGGTGAATTCAAGCGGCATAGTTCTTGCATAACTCTAGTTGTGAACGAGGCGTCGGCCGTCTCGTTACAAACGGAACGAGTAGAGGACATTCGTTAGCACGCGGGGTACTATGTGAACCGTGTAATGCAATCACCAGAGACCGAGCACCACGCGACCATGCACAGCCCAAGAGTTCTTGTAGTTGACGACGATCGCAGTAATTCGGCCCTCGTCTCACGTGTGTTGGAATCGAAAGGTTACACCGTGGACGTGGCAGGCGACGGCAAGGCCGCTTTGGAGCTTGTTCGAGAGCGGGATTACCAATTGGCAGTCGTCGATTACCAGATGCCGGGAATGAATGGCGTGGAATTGTTTCGCGAGGCACGTTGCCTGCAGCCTGCGCTATTGGGCGTGTTTTTGACAGCGTATGCCAATATCAACACGGTGTTTCCGGCAATCGAAGCCGGGGTCGAACGCGTTTTGGCAAAGCCGCTGAATGCCGACGAGTTGCTACGTCTTACGCAGGACCTAATTGGCCCAGGATCCGACAACACGCCGGTTTGACCTGCGGCCGCCCCTCGCCAACGGTGAAAGACCGTCTGGGAAGTGTGGCAGGGCGCTGGCTTGTTTTTGACCAATCCGGACGGATTGAAACCGATTTGTCGCAACGGATTGTTGAGAAGTGCGGGCAAATTCGAGCGCCGAGCCCGAAATGTTCTAGCAGAACGTTTGGATTTCGACGGCAAAGCCGGAAGTCTCAAGCCGGCCGTCTTCTGGCGCGGGGTTTGCTGTCCATGTTCCAGGGGCCGGAAATTTGCGCGCGCTTGGCGGTCTGTTTATGTGCCTATTGGGCACTTCGACGGCAGTGCGGCTGCCGTGGTTTACGAAGGGGGGATGTTCGATCATGCCCTCTAGCCCATTTTTAAGTCGGCTCGTCAGCAGAAACCGCGAGGCTGCCAAAACCTAGAATGCCGTCGGTCCGCCTGACGTCGTGCGAGCTTTTCGCTCAAGTCTTCAATTCAGACGTTTTGCACTACAAGAGTGGGCCCCCGTCCGCGTGGCGCGTTCGGTCGAGCGACTGAGAGCGTAAGTCAAGAATGATACGATAAAGTAACGTGCGTTCGACATTCGCGGCGGACAGCGAACTTGGCGAACGGGGTTCCGACGAGTTTGGCGAAGGGACCTTTGACACGCGGCCTGCAAAACGAGAAGAGATTCCGCGAGCAATCGCGCCCTCGGCCTAAGCCTCTGGAGCCTGTTAACCTTCACGCGTCGTCTTATGTCAACACGGCATCGTTCTAACCTTCTGTCCTATTTGGCGGCAGTTCTTCTCATCGCCGTGGCGAGCGTGATCGTGGCGTTGATGGCCAAGAACGTAGTCGTTCTCATTGCGATTTACTTCACCGCGGTAGCCGCCGTGGGTTGGATCGGCGGACTCGGACCGGCTTTGCTGGCGACCGGCCTGAGTTATCTGACTGCGAATTGGTTTTTTCTTCCGCCGGGCGATGCGTTTAAACCGAATTCCACGGCCTTTGTCTATCTGTTCATCTGCCTGGCAATCGCCGTCTTTAGCGAGATTTCCAAACGTTCGATGCGTCGGGCCAGCACCAATGCCGAGCAAGTCAAATTAATCGCGCATAGCATCACCGATGGGTTCGTGGTCGTTGATAGTGCCTGGAATCTGACCTATATGAATCGGGCAACCGAAGAATTCAATCGACGGTACTTTCTGCAAGGTTCGACGCACAATCCGGCGGGCATCTTCCCGCTGAACCTAGAGGGGCCCGCGCGCGCCAAGCTCAAACAGGCCGCTACGGACCAGGTTACCATCGAATTCGAAGAATTTTACGCGCCGTGGCAGCGCTGGTTTGAACTGAAAGCGTCTCCCACCGATGTACACGGCCTGACCATCTATTTTCGCGACATTACCGAGCGAAAGCGGGACGAGGACGAGATGCGCCGTCTGGCCTCGATCATCGAGTCGTCCGAAGACGCGGTCATTGGCCTCGATCTAAAAGGAACCATCACCAGTTGGAACCAGTCGGCCGAGAAACTCTATGGCTATACCGCGGACGAGGTCGTGGGAAAACCGGTGCTCACCTTGTTGCCGCCCGAAAAGATCGACGAAGAAGCGATCATCCTGGCGCGAGTCCGTCGCGGGGAGCTCGTTCGCCACTTCGATACTGTGCGGATGCACAAAGATGGGCGGAAAATTAATGTTTCGGTCAGCATTTCGGTGATCCGCGACGAAAGCGGCGCGATTGTCGGCTTTTCTAAGATTGCCCGCGATATCGGCGATCGCGTTCATGCAGAGCAGGCATTGCGCGATGCCGATCAGCGCAAAGACGACTTTTTGGCACTACTCGGCCACGAATTGCGAAACCCGCTGGCGGGCATTGTCAACGGCATCGAATTCCTTGGGCAACCCGGTCTCAGCAAGGCCGATACACAAGAGGTTCAAGCTATTATCGAAAGGCAATCGGTCCATATGAGCCGCTTGATCGACGATTTGCTGGACGTGTCGCGCATCGTGCGTGGCAAGATTACGCTGGAGACCAAGCGCATCGATCTGGCAGCCGTCGCGAGGCAAACGGCGAGTGATCACAAGGTGCTTGTCGAGGAGAGCGGGCATGTATTGGACGTCGACGGCGCAGCCGGCGAGGTGTGGGTCGACGGAGACACTGTTCGCCTGGCGCAAGTCGTCGATAATCTGCTCAGCAATGCGATCAAGTTTACGAACCCAGGAGGGCGCGTAACGCTGACGGTTCGCGCCGATCCCGCCAGCAAGACGGCGATCTTGGAAGTGCGCGATTCCGGGATCGGCATGACCCCCGATACCATTGCCTCGCTGTTTGAACCCTTTGCTCAGGCGAAGGAGACTCTCGATCGCAGCCGAGGCGGCCTGGGCCTGGGGTTGGCCGTCGTCAGGGGATTGATCGAACTGCATCATGGCACGATCAGCGCCGATAGTCCCGGGGCGGGCCAAGGAGCAGTCTTCACGGTACGTCTTCCATTGCAAACCGCCCCGCAACCCAATTCGCCTGAACCGGCCAGCGATCAGAACGATGCTGGGCATTTGCGGGTGCTCGTCGTCGACGACAACCGCGATGTGCTGCACATCATGAGCAAGCTATTGA
Source organism: Pirellulales bacterium (assembly GCA_036490175.1). Lineage (NCBI taxonomy): Bacteria > Pseudomonadati > Planctomycetota > Planctomycetia > Pirellulales > Pirellulales bacterium. The sequence continues at coordinate 4,525 of DASXEJ010000081.1, forward strand.
AGGTCGGCGGGCATACCGTGGCCGTCGCCAATGACGGTTCGGCCGGGGTCGAGGCAGCGCGACAATTCCATCCCGACCTGGTGCTGTGTGATATCGGCTTGCCGGGCGAAATGAACGGATACAAGGTCGCCCAAGCCTTGCGATCGGACCCAAAGACCCGGTGTGCGCACCTGGTGGCTGTGACCGGGTTCGGCCAGGAAGAGGACCGCCGTCGCGCGGTGGAAGCCGGCTTCGACCGCCATATGACCAAACCGGTAGGCTTTGCCGACTTGCAATCCCTGATTACCGAGCTGGAACGCGATCGAAATCAACTGGCTCCGTGACGATTGGGGTAGCGAGAGAGCTTCCAGAGCAATTCCGCGGCTCGGCGTGCTAGAGCTCACCGAACCACGACCGACTCGGCAAGATGCCTTACGAGTCTTCTTTTAGATCTTGATCAATTCTTAGTGAGCACCGAGACTGTGTGCGGGTAGCTGGTAGGGGTCGGTCTTCAGCAGATGCCGTAAAGGACTGCGAATACTGGGCCTGCCTGGCAAGTAGCGCCCACCGCCGAACCTATGACCTTACCGACGCGACTAACGCGCCGGTCCCAACCAGGAAACATATATGGGCGATACGCTGATCACCACCCGCACCGAAGGTGCGATTCGCTTCGTAACGATCAATCGACCCGAGAAGCGGAACGCAATCACGCCGCAGATGCTCGTCGATCTGGCCGAGGCCGTGCGCCGCGTCGACGAAGAGCCCCAGGTGCGGGCCGTAATTGTGGCAGGGGAGGGGCCCATGTTCTCGGCCGGCATCGACGTGATGTCTTTGGCCGAAAGCCAAGGGGCCGTGGGCGAACTGAACCCGGCCCGCTGGTTGCGGCGTTTTGCGGAAAACTTGCAGCACGCTCTGGATGTGATCGAAGCCACCGAGGTGCCGGTGATCGGTGCCTTGCACGGCCAGGTGTTGGGCATGGGAATGGAACTGGCGTTGGCGTTCGATCTGCGCGTGGTGGCGGACGACTGCAAGTTTGCCATTCCCGAATCGCGCATGGGGCTGGTTGCCGATGTGGGAGGGACGACGCGACTTAGCCGCGTGGTCGGTCCCAGCCGCGCCAAGGACATGCTGCTGACGGCTCGTTCCCTCGACGCCGCCGAGGCCCTGCAATGGGGATTGGTCAATCGAGTCGTGCCGGCCGCCGAATTGGCGAGCGCCACGATCAAGCTCGCCGAGCAGATCGCCGCCAATGCTCCCCTGGCTGTCGGGCTGGCAAAGTTGGTTGTCGATCAAGGAGACGGGCTCGACAAGCGAACGCAGATGGCCATTGAGCGCTGGGCGCAGAGCCAGCTAATCTCGACTACCGACGTGCAAGAAGCCGTAATGGCGTTCCTGGGAAAACGGCCGGCAAAATTCCAGGGGAAATAGAACGTCACGGCGCCGCGCGGACCGCGGAAGCTAACCATGAGCAGCGTTGCCAGGCGCGCACTTTTAGGATTCGTACAATTTCAAGTTGCCCTAGCGGGATCGCTGTTCTTGCCGGCCGGAACGTGGAACTACGGCGCGGCCTGGGCTTATTGGCTACTTTTCGGCACGGTGATGCTGGCGACAACTCTCTATTTCCTCAGGCATGATCCGGGCTTCGTCGAGCGACGTTTGTCGGTGGGTCCGGGCGCAGAAAAGCGCAAGTCTCAGCAGTACATTCAGGCAATCGCCGGCGTCTTAACGCGTGCGATGTATGTGGTTGCGGCCCTCGACTACCGCTTTGGTG
>DASXEJ010000082.1 GCA_036490175.1 Pirellulales bacterium
CTGTCCCTCCCTGGACCAGCCAACAACCAAAACAACCGACCAAACATAGCCCATCCAATCAGTTTTCAACAGAGCAAGGGGCTTAATAAACGCAACAGAAGTGTGCCAGGTCCGATGAGGTCATGACCTTCAGGAGAAAGATTTGCGTTTGACTCGACGGTGCATCAGAATCGGTGAGTCCGTAGCTCGGCAGCGTAGCCGAGTGGGCAGTTCAAGATCCAAGTGGGAAATCCCGGTTAACGACGCCGGCCAGATCGTTGAATTCGGCATTAAATCAATCGGTCAAACGGAAGCCTTTTTGTTGACGCGAACGCCCAAGAGCCTGCGTAGGTTGGCCTCGGGTTGCTCGGCAGCATATTGCTTTTGATTTGCCGATATCGCCGATACTCTAACACTCCGATCGAGAAGGCAACTGCATGAGCTTGATTCGCATCGTGACTGTCATCGCCGTCGCGGCTACGGGCCTTTTAGCGCCGAACTTTGCCATCGCAACGATCGCTTATAACATCACCGACCTGGGCGATGCGGCAAGTTTCACTAGCCTGAACGACGCCGGTCAGATGGCGGGAATTTCAAACGACGCCGTACTTTATTCGAACGGGTCGCTGCTCCCTCTTGGCACGCTGGGCGGGTCATTCAGCACCGGCCTCGGCATCAACAACTCCGGTGACGTGGCCGGCTATTCGGCACTGAACGGTGCCCCCGGCAGCCACGCCTTTCTCTATTCCGGTGGCTCGATGCACGACCTCGGCACGCTGGGAGGGGCAATCACGAGCAAAGGTTACGACGTCAATGACAGTGGCGACGTGACCGGAGATTCCAACGGCCACGTGTTCCTCTATTCCGGCGGATCAATGCATGACCTCGGCACGCTCGGAGGGGCAGAGGGGCATGGCAACGCGATCAACGACAATGGCCAGATCGCGGGATCGTCGACTATAACAGGCGACACTGCGGATCACGCCTTTCTGTACTCCGGCGGTTCCATGCACGACCTCGGTACGGTCGGTGGCAATAATAGCGAAGGCTACGACCTCAACAATAGTGGCCAGGTCGTTGGCTACTCGCTCACGGCCAGCGATGTGCAGCACGCCTTCCTTTATTCTGGCGGCATGATGCACGACCTGGGCACGCTCGGCGGAACTTCCAGCGCGGCTGACGGGATCAACGACAGCGGCCAGGTGGTGGGCCAGTCGGCCATTCCCGGGAGCGGTGCGCAGCACGCGTTCCTGTATACAAACGGATTGATGGTCGATCTGAACTCGCTGATCGATCCGTCCTCCGGCTGGGTGCTACAGGACGGCCGAGCCATCAACAATGCTGGGCAAATCCTGGCCGACGCAAGAATCGGCGGCGACATCCACAGCGTTCTCCTCACGCCGGTTCCCGAGCCTTCGAGTTTCGCGCTGGTGAGCATGGCACTGGCCGGCATTCTCGCCCTGGCCAGCCGGCGTTTACGGATCAGGCTTAAGGCCTAATCCCACGCGTGCTGGACTGCGAGTGAACGTATTGCCAACCAGGCAGTTATCGCTGGATGCAAGATGTCCGCCGTCGGCATGATCCGGTGTGGCAGAGACGAGAGGTCCTTCTGCCGCCAGTTCCTTCTTGGTGGTTTTCCCTCGCGTCGCGAAAGTCGCTTGGGATCGACGTGACGACAACTCGATTCAAGGTCCTCGGAACTGAGAAAATAGGTATTAGAGAATAGAGGTAGCTCGTAGCGCGGCGCCCTAGGTGTTTTGTAATATGATCACCGCCGCGCCTTTAGTTAAATTGATCCTCGTCAGGTCGTCCCCTTCAGCGTATTCGCATTCGATGCGCGAGCCATACGGAGTATCCAGGCTAAAAGGCCAGGCGCCGGATGACCCACGTCATTTCGGACTTGCCCTTTGTCCGGCTGCGGAGACGCGTTCGGCTTGCCGGAACGCACGCAGGAAGTTACTCCCTAAAATCTTGCGAATGTCGTCCGCACTATGCCCGCGGTTGAGCAGTTCCTGAGTGATGTAAGGGTAGCAGGAGACGTCTTCGAGCTGGACGGGCAGTTTTGTGACTCCGTCGTAATCCGATCCGATGCCAACGTGGTCGATTCCGGCCACCTTGATTATATGTTCGATATGGTCGACCAGGGTATGCACGCTGCCGGCCGGCAGTTGCTCCTGTTCGCGCGTCGACCGGAACACCGAACTCGCCTCGCCTTCGTCCTTTGCCTGCCCGGTCGCGGCACGCCGGGCCATTCGCTCGGCAATCATTTTGGCACCGATCACCGCACGCTCGGGCACGATGAACCCCGAATAGAAATTGACCATCACGACACCGCCATTCTGCGGAAGTTCACGCAGCACGTCATCCGGTACATTACGAGGATGCGGCGCCACACCGAACGCCGACGAGTGCGAGGCAATCACCGGAGCCCGGCTGACCCGTAATGCGTCCTTCATGGCCGCAGCCGAGATATGGGAAATGTCGACCAGCATTCCCAAATCATTCATCGTGCGTACCACGTCCTCTCCGAACGGGGATAGCCCGTCCGATCGTGGCGCGTCGGTGGCGGAATCGACCCAATCGAGCGTATCGGAATGGGCCAACGTCATGTAACGGACGCCCAGGTCGTACAGCCTGCGCAGCGAGGCCAGCGAATTCTCGATCGCATGCCCTCCTTCCACGCCGATCAGCGAAGCGATTTTGCCCGACCGATGGATGCGCTCGATGTCGTCTGCCGTGAGCGCAAGTTCCAGATCGTCAGGATAACGGGCCACCAGCCGCCGAATCAGGTCGATCTGCTCGAGCGTGACCTTGGCCGCCTCGCCGCGGTTAATCGTTTCGACCGGTGCGTACGCCGACCAGAATTGCGCGCCAACGCCACCGGCCCGCAATCGCGACAAGTCCGTGTCGAGCGAAGGTTGCGGCTGCGAGATATCGAGCTTATCGAAGCCAGAGTCTCCCTTGGTGCGCAATTGCCAGGGGAGGTCGTTGTGTCCGTCGATCAACAAAGCGCTTCTGTGCAATTCGCGCGCGGCGTCCGACAGCACAATGGGTGGCCTGGTTGGATTTTTGGCAGGCGTCGGGGATTCGTCAGCCGTGGCCTCGCGTCTTGCTCCTAGCAGGGCAACGATCGCAAGCACGCAGATCGAATAGCGGGGGCGTTTCATAATAGGCAGGCTCCGTCGCCAGGGATTCGGCGGGTTGCTGCATTCTGCGTCGTTGCGACCAGCTTGCCAAGCTGCTATTTCGCAGTCGTAAGGTCCCATACAAGCCAAAAAAAAGCCCCACGAGGTCGTGGGGCTGGTAGATCTCTTTCAGATTGGCGAACGGCACGTCGACTTCAAAAAAGTCGTCCGTGTCGTACGTTAGCTACGAACTTTTGCGACGACGCAACCGCACCACGACCAGGCTGACAAAGCCCAAGCCGGCCAGCACGATTGTGGATGGCTCGGGAATGCCCGGGGCACTACCGCCGAGTCCCTGCACGATCAAGCCAGTCGAACCGGGGGCTGCGTTGATCACGACGAAGTCGAGGTGGTTTACGCCGGATCCAAAATTGGATCCAACCGGAACCGAGAAGGGAGTAGGCGTCCCCGAACCGTTAAGATTTGTCGTAAAGCCGACATAGGCGCCATTCAGGTAGATCAAACCAATCGTGTCGACCGCCCACGAACCGGTGATCGTAGCTTGGGTCGGATCGAGGCCGGCCATGTTGAACGGCAAATCATAAATATAGGTGCCGACCGCATTGCCGAACCCTGCCGCACCATTGTCAGTTGGTGTTTGCAAAGCGTTCGGGCTGATCCATTGAGCGGTCGGTGTGTTGGGCGTCCACCCGGCAGGCAATGGCGAGTCCGTGACGAGGGCGTTCGGACCAGGGAAGGACAAATCGTCGCTGGAAATCAGCGCATAGTGAGGATCGACTACACCCGCGGCTAGCGGGGTGCCAGTGCCATCCACACCGGTGTTAAACAGGCCAGGTATCGACATCATCGTCGCCTGGGCGATTCCGGACACGTTGAGTAGCAAGGCGACGGCGAGGACCGTCACACCCAGTCGAGAGGTTTTCAGTAATGGTGTGCAACGCGAGCTAATGCATCTCACAGGAGTGCCTTTCTCAGTTGAATATCGAACAACGAATAGAACCAGTTGCGAAACGCGAGGAACTATTTGTCCGTATTCACTAGCTACCCTGGAGACGCAGGACCCTATGGTCCGCCCGTAAAAGTTAAGTTGCAAAAAGGTTTCCCCTGGCGGGAAACAACACATCGAAAATATTCAAAAAATCGCGCCGGACGATGATGAAAGCTAGCCGGATCGAGGGGCGGACTCCGGTTGCGTTCTGCGGAAACCATCGGGTTTCCGACAACGAGCGCAAAAGAAATCCCACAGGACTGACATCAACTAGCTGAAAACCGATCGACAGACAGAGTTATTGGTTGAAAAACTCTAAGTCGATTTTCACTAGCTATCCTGCGGGACAAATGGATGGCATGCACACAGCACGCCCAACGTGCCGCGATTTTAGGGTGATCATCAAAGCCCGTCAACAAAAAAGTTGCTGGAATCGAGCTGCTGGCTAGCTGCTAGCAGGCATGTTGATCCCGGTTCATTACGTAAGTTCCTTGTCATTAACGGTTTGTGGGTATCATGTTGGGCCGGGAAGTACTGGCCGCAGTCCAGGAATTGGCTAGCACTCTCGCTTGCAAAGGCCGCCGAGGGCTTTACCTCAGAGATCACCCGATGACGGAGGACGCGTTGCGTCGTACCGGATTTCCCGAGTTTTTGGCGACGTTCTTTCGGCCAAATCATCGACGTCGGCGTGTAATAGACAGACGGCCAACGACCGTACCCTGACCGGAAGATTGGATGAGTTCCTCGGCCGCTGCCACGGACCACGAATTGATGCGCCGCTGCCAATTCGGCGATGCGGTCGCATTCGAGGTGCTGGTGCGCCGCTGGCAAGGGCCCATCGGCCGGATGGTCGGCCACCTGCTGCCGCCAGGCGCAGATATCGACGACTTGTGCCAAGAGGTGTTCGTCCGTGTCCTGCGGGCGCGCGAACATTATCAACCCAACCATTCGTTCTCGACCTGGATGTATCAAATCGCGCTGAACGTTGCTCGCGATAGCCGGCGGCGTGCCGGTCGTCGTCCGCAGGAGCCGCTTGCCGCGCGCGACGTCGCCTCTGGCGAGCCTGGCCCGGATGATTCGCTCGAGCGACAAGAAACGTCGACGGCGGTAGCTGCCGCCGTGGCCGCACTGCCCGAGCGATTGCGTGAGGTACTCGTGTTGAAACACTTTGGAAAACTTTCTTTCAGCGAAGTGGCGATCGCCACCGGTTTGCCCCTCGGCACGGTGAAATCACGTATGCAGGCGGCATTCGTGCAACTGCGTGTCGAGTTGCGCCGTCTTGGAATCACAGAATCGGAATGAAGCCATGCGTTGCCAAGAATTGTCTGAGCTAATCCTGTTGTTGGTCTACGACGAACTTGGTGTCGCCGACCAGGCACTCGTCGAAGAGCATCTGGCCAGCTGTCCGGCATGTCGCGCCGAGCTATCTGCGCTGCAAGCGACGCAGCGGCTGCTCGACCTGACGCCGGCGCGACAAACGCAAGTCGATTTGGCGGCAGTCTGCTTGCGCATTGCCGACCGTGAACGTCGCAGCCGTGCATGGCGGCGTTGGGGGTTGGGTGTTACGAGCCTGGCGGCCAGCCTGGTTGCTTTGGCTGCGGTGCGTTTGCTGCATGTGGAATTCGCGCCAGGGCATGTAGTCGTTGCCTGGCGGCAACCATCCCCCGTGCCGCCCGAACCGGCTGAAGCGCCGGCGGGGCAGGGCGGGGGCGCTGCTGACATTCAATATGCGGCGACAGAGCGCGCTGCCACGGATGGTCCTGATAGTGCGGTGTCGCCGGTTTATCGTTTTGACAGTCGCAAAGATGTCGTTGAATCGGCGTTACTCGACTCGCGCGGTCAGGCGTTGATGTTCAGCACCGCGCGAGGCGGCAGTTTGCCAGGAGCAAGTTGGGATGCGCGACGCTATGCGCAGCCGATTACGGATGCGACCAGGGCTGCGGATCGCGCCATGAACTACGGCGATCTGCGCCGCGAACTGTTGGACGAAGAGAGGGTCGACGGTCCGACTCGTAATCCGCGCGGGGCATGAAACAAAGATCAGAAATGCGGTGCGGCTATGCCGGTCGCGCCGCTAATAAAATCGGAGGATCAGATGCGAAATCCGTTCTCAGGACCACAGCACGTTCGTTGCCGGATAGTTCCGGGCAGGCAGGTGTTCTCAGCCTGCCTTGGTACCCTCGCGTTCTTGTCGGTGATTGCCGCCCACGTGGCGCCGCTGCGGGCCGATGACACCACGAATATGGCGCCGGTGACGAAGTTCGTCGTGCGGGCCACGCCCGAGCCGGTACCCGCGCTCAAATATCGGCTGCTGCCATCGTTCCTGGACCTGAAGCCGGGCAACGCGGCGATCGTCTATACGAAGATTGCCGTCGAGTTCCAAGGCCCCTTATCCGATCAGGCGCGAGAGATCATCGAGAAGATCGCCGATTGGCAAGAGGTGCCAGCGGAAAAGCTCCCCCGTGCCGAGGTCGAAGCGGCACTGGCGATGCACGCCGAGCGAATCAAGGAAGCCGGCCGCGCCGCGCGCATGGAAACGTGCGATTGGCAACTCCCTGTGCGCGGCGATAAACCTTGGACGATCATGCTCCCCGAAGTTCAAGGGATTCGTTCGGTCGCGCGTGTGGTCATTTTGCGATCCCGGTTGGCAATCGCCGACGGGCGATTCGACGATGCGCTGTACGATCTGCAAACCACCTTTGCCATGGCGCGCCATGTGAGCCAGGGGCCAACGCTCGTCAATGGGTTGGTGGGGATTGCGATTTCCGGAATCGGCTTCCGGGAGGTCGAAGGCTTGATGCGCGCTCCCAACGCGCCGAACTTGTACTGGGCCATCATGGGGTTGCCGCGTCCGTGGATTGACTTGCGGCCGGCCATGGACGCAGAGACCCACTTTATCGATTTCAGCTTTCCCAAGTTGCAGGATGTTGATTCGGCTCGGTATTCGGCCGATCAATGGCGTGAGCAGTTGGTGGGCGTCGCCGCCAATATGGCATCCCTGCTCGAGATAGCCCCTCCGGCTTCGGCGGTGGCTCCGGAGTACATCGCGGCAGGGTTCGCAATTAAGACTTATCCGCGTGGCAAGAAACTGCTGATTGCAGCCGGAATACCGGTCGCCGACGTCGAAAAGATGCCGGTTGCCGAAGTTGCCTTGCGGGGCATGATGCAAGATTACCGGCGCGTGCGCGACGAGAATTTCAAATGGTCGTATGTCCCTTACGCACAGCGCGGCGACGGACCGAAACGGGCCGCAAAAGAAATAGAGAACGCGACAGCGCACGTGGAGGGCTACCCCTTCGTCAGTTTGCTGTCAGCCGTATCGGCCGTATCGCTAGCGCAAGTCCGTAGCGAACGACTGGTCGCGATCCATGCCGCGGTCGAAGCGCTGCGCATTCACGCGGCTGCCCACGGCGGACAACTGCCTGCGCGGCTGAGCGACGTGACGCTCGCGCCGGTGCTCGACGACCCGCTAACGGGAAAGCAGTTCGGCTATACGGTCACGGGGCGAACCGCCGCGATCACCAGCCCAGCTCCCGCCGGCCTCGATCCGGCGCATTTTGCGCTCGAATATGAATTAACCATTCAGCCCTAACGGATCTGACAAACACCAGCGTCTCAGGAGCCAACCGATGCGCTTAAAGATCATTTTTTCGACAACGATCGCCTGTGCATGTGTCACGTTGAGTGGCATGCTCGCGGCCGCGCAGGAAAAAGCCGGGGCCGGCCTGGCCCAGACTATCGCAGCGATTGTGGACGACCAAACGTTTCTCGTTGCGCACGTCGACCTGGACGAGCTCGATGCCGGTGCAGGGCTCGATCGATTGAGCCACATATTGAAGTTGTCTGATAGTTATCTTGCGGCGCTATCGCTGTCGAAGATGGCGCTAGTCGATACGGTGTCCAAGCTAAAAAAATCCGGCGCGCAAGAACTGTTCTTGGTATCTAGCATTGCTGACTTACCGGGGGTGCCGTACGTTCTTGCCGTGCCAGTCGATGCCAAAACGGATACAGCTCCGATCGTTGCACAATTGGGTATTCCCCTGTTGCATGGCGCACAAGGCGCGGCGCATCATCGGGTAGGCAATCTGCTATTGATCGGCGGTTCCCAAGCGATCGAACGCTTGAAGAACATCAAGCCGACGCCGCGCCCCGAGTTGGCCGCCGCCTGCGACGCGATTGCCGGCAGCACCGCAAAACTATTGCTGGTGCCGCCCGCCGATGTGCGCCGCATCATCGAAGAGATATTGCCTAACTTGCCCGCGCAACTTGGTGGAGGCGCGACTCGCATCTTGACGCAAGGAGCATTGTGGGGCGCGGTCGGCTTTGACTTGTCGCCAAAAAAGATGGCCGCGCGTGCCGTCGTACAATCCGCTGATCCAGCGGCAGCCGTGGCGCTGAACGTCGAGCTCTCCAGAATATTGCAAGCCGTCGGACAAAGTTCCGAAATGCAGCGGCTCGTCCCCAAGTTCGCAGAGTTTGCCCAGGCAATCAAGCCGACAGTCTCGGGCGATCGACTGACCTTGGAATTGAATGAAGCCAATGATGGATTATCGGCCCTGTCCTCGCTTCTGGCGCCACCGGTCGAAGCGGCGCGTGCTGCGGCAACACGTTACAGATCGACGAACAACCTGAAGCAGATTATGTTGGCTATGCTCAATTATTCCAGCGCCAACAACAACAGATTTCCTGCCCGTGCGAGCCATTCTGCGGATGGCAAGCCGCTGCTGAGCTGGCGGGTGCACATTTTGCCGTACCTGGTCGGTCGCGACGGTAATGCGCTTTACAAGCAATTCAAGCTCGACGAGCCCTGGGACAGCGAGCACAACCGCAAGCTGATCGATCGGATGCCGGATGTGTTGCGCAGTCCGCTGTCGACGGCCGGCGCCGGACAGACAACTTACGTCGTGCCGGTGCTAGAGGGGGGCATCTTTGGCGGCCGCGAATCTCTCGAATTCAAGCAAATCGTCGACGGTACAAGTAATACGATCGCCGTCGTCGAGGCAGATGATGACCACGCCGTGGTGTGGACCAAACCCGACGATATCGAGATCGACGTTAGCGATCCGGCGCACGGGCTGCGGCGAGCGACGATCAACGGCTTTCTGGCTGCCATGGCCGACGGTAGCGTGCGATTTCTCGCCGCCGATCTGGGTGCGGACATATTGAAGCCCGCGTTTACGGCAAACGGCAGGGAACCGGTTCGTTTGCCCTAAATGCCTGTTGCGCGGAAATCGTAACTGCCCCGATTTTCAGACCGCTTCGGCTTCGGTCGCCTCGCGCAAAAGGCTAGCCTGCGGGAAGTACTTATCCACGATGGCCGCGAAATCTTGCGGAGTTGCCATCTGTGAGACGCGCGTGCGAAATTCCCGCGCGCCGGGGCGGCCTTGGGCGTAGCAGCAGGCAAATCGCCGCATCAAGATCGTGCCGCGCGCCGGGCCGAAGCGTTCGCACACCAGCGCGTAATGATGCACCAATAGTTCTCGCTCTTCCGCCAGCGTCGGGTCAGGAGGCACGGGCTCGCCTCGTAGCGCCGCCTGCGCCTGGCGGAACAGCCACGGCTTTGACAGTGCCGCGCGCGCGATCATCACGCCATCGACGTCGTAGCGGGTCAACGCGTCCACCACCTTGGCCGCCGAGTCCAGGTCGCCGTTGCCGATCAGCGGAATCCGCTTCAGGTAGGGCTTGATCGCCGAAATTCGGTCCCAATCAGCCGAGCCCTTGAAAAAGTCCTGCGCTGTGCGGCCGTGAACCGTGAGTGCCGCGGCCCCGGCTGACTCGACGACCTGGGCGATCTCGAACGCCGTGATGTTGTCACGCGTGCACCCTAGTCGGATTTTGGCCGTGACGGGCGTGGGCGCGCAGGCCGCCACGACGCGCTCGACGATCGCGCCCACGCGGTCAGGGCATTTCAATAGATAGCTGCCACTTTGCGCCGCCACGGTGATCTGCTTGACCGGGCAGCCGAAGTTGATATCCACCACGCTGACTTTGAATTCGTGTGCCAGCCGCGCACCGACGGCCGCCAACGTGCCTGGATCGTTGTCCCAAATTTGTACGGCCAGCGGGCGTGGCTCATCCTTGACGCCCCATAACCGATCAGGAAACTCGCCGTCGCGCTCGTCTTTGGCCAGAAAGCCGCGGGCGCTGACCATTTCGGTAGCTTGCAGCCCAGCGCCACCAAACTCACGGACGATCTGCCGATAGGCGAAATTGGTGAAGCCCGCCATCGGTGCCTGTAGGACCGGCGGATCGACCACCACGTTGCCGATCATCAGAGGGCGCACAGCGCCGGAAGCAGCAGCGCTAGGAGGCCTGAGCGATGAGCGCTCGGCCGTTGGGGATTCCGATTGGGCCATGATTCAACGATCTGCGTTTGCCCGTGACGAGGCGATTTCGTCCGCGGTCACCAGCGCCCGCACCAGCGACCCATTGGTCGTCGCCGGCGGAAGGACGATGCTCGCAAAGTTGGCTATCTCGACATTATAGTCGGCTAGCCGCGCCAAGAAGGCCGTCGTCTCTGTCGTTTGGGCCTGAATTGCCTTGAGGGCTTGACGAGTCTCGGTCAGTGCATCGCCGGAATCAAGCACTGTAGATCCCCGAGCCTGATCGGCAGCAACCACGGCCGCGGCGCGCTCGGCAACCGTGCGACGCAACTGCGGAATCACGGCCGCTAGCCGTTGCACGTTTGGCGAATCCCGCACGTCGCGGGGCAAATCGGCCAGTTGCATGCGATATCCGCCGGCATGGGGAGGCGTTTCAGCCACCAGCCATTTGGCCGTAAGCGGTCGGCCGGCCGACATGGTCAGTGACCATTCGGCCCCCAGCCGATCTGCCTGAGCGCGACGGGAGTCCGCTTCGGCGGCCAACTGCGCGGCACGCACTAAAAGCATCGCTGGGCCAGCACCGCGCGCGCCGCCAATGTGCCCGACCGCGATTGTTGCCCCGAGGGCCTCGAATTGTTCGAGTTGTTGCGCGAGCGCCTGCGCGCACGCCGTATAGAACTGCGAGTGCCAATATGCTGTCAGGGCATCGCGTCGGCGCTCAACTGGTACTACCGCCAGGAAGTTTTCGAGCGAGATGGGCGTGACGTTGGCGCTGGCTTCCGCCGGTTCCCAGCACAGTACCAGGGCCAGCTGTCGGGCCTGATCTTCAGCCGTCATCTGCCGTAGCGCAGGGTAAAGATACGTGGGCGTGCTCGCCGCCGGCGCGACATCAGCGGCGGCCGTGGTGGCTTGTTCGCTGCCCAGCGGACGAGCGGCTTCGTGCGCTTTGGCGTCACCAATGTTGATGGGGGGTTGCATCGTGCCGCCAGCCTTGGTGACTCCTATGCGCGGCGGTTTGGGATCTTGTTCCTGCCGGGGTGGCTGCGTCGGTTGTGGCGGCGCCAATGTCGGCTCGTTGCGTGCGGGTGCCGCGGGGTAGCCCGGCGGCGGCGCTAGCTGGATCTGCCCTTCGGGGACTGGTTGCAGGGGGCTCGCGGGGGGCATTCCGATCTGTTGATTGAAGCCAGCGCGTTCTACACCGCCGGCCATCCCTGGGCTTGCCCCGGTCCCTCCGGCGATCGCGGACGGACGCGCCGAAGCCGACGGCTTGATCAGCATCGAAGCGAGGCCCTGCGCATCCAAGGTGGGCGTAGGCGCCGACATGGCATACTCGGCAATTTCATAGTTGTAGACACGCACATCCGCCAAGAAGGCGCGCCGCTGTGACGCCAGATCATCAATCAACGTGAGCACGAGGGCCAGATCGCTGCGCCCTTCGAAATGCGATTCTTCGACGGCCTCGAGCGCATCCGCGGCCGCCTGCACCGCGACGGCCCGCGCGTCGATCGCACCGCGACGTATCGGCAATGTACGGTCAATCAGCACAGCGCGGGCCGGAATCGTACGACCCGTGTAAACCTGCTCCAGCAACGTGCGGTAGGGGCCGACATGAGGCGGGTCAATCGGCAGCGGCAACGCTTGACCTGCAGGTAGACGGATGGCGCCAGCCAAATCGTATTGCGCAGCGACCAGGGCCAGTTCCGCATCCTGCAAGCGCGCTTTGGCCGCGGCCAGCCGCGTGGAGAGCATGTGCTGCTCGGGTGATGGTTGCTCCTGCGGCGAGGTGGCTGGTTTCAGACGCTCGATCTGCTGATATTCGTCCCACGTGAAGTTGTAATCTGCCAACGTCTCGGCCAAGCGCCAGTAGCTCTCCGTGGCGCGCAATTGCGACGTGCGGTCCGATGCCGAGCGTAACACGTCAACCAGGCTCAGTGGCCGCCCGCGAACTTTGTCACCCTCGGGAGCGACCATGGCGGTGCTAAGAATGTCGAGCGGGGTGGTCCGCGACGTGCGCGGGCCGACAGCCACGAGTGGCGCTGCCGCGTTCGGTGCACTAGGTGCCTGCGCCTCGCCTTGACCGGCCGAAGGCTCGGAAACGGCTGCCGGCGGGGCTACATCAGGCGCGGCACGCTCGGCGGGCGCAGCGTGGCCGTGGTGCTGCTCTCGCGGGGCGCTCGGCAATTGCGCCGCCGGAGGCAGCTGAGCCAAAAAACCGCACAAAAGGAGATGACTAACGTACATCCCTGGATCCTCCAGGAGGGCGTTTAGCAAATGAACTGTGTTTCCAGCGTGACCGGTTACTGCCAAAGCGTCAACAGGCCCATAGCGAAAGCTGTCCAAGACGCGGGGCTGAGTCGTTCAGCGTGTCGCGGTCTACCGTCATTCGACTATGCAAGGACCAGTCAAACAGTGGACACGGCGCGGGAAACTTTGCGCAGCTTGCCTTGGCTCCATGCCGCGGCGGAAGTCGCTCGCGGTTGACGGGCACTCTTGAGCCGGGTGAGAATGCAGCTCGACGTTCGTCCCGGTGCGGGCTGAATGTTGCTCCAGATCCACGTCCCTTTGTCGCGTCTGAGGCAAAAAACGATATGTCGTCGAGACGCGACGGTAAGAGCCTTCCGAGCGATGTAACCAACGTGACGCAGACGCGACGCCTGGGAGTTCGGTCGATCTTCCTTGGTTTCGCGGGCGGGTCGGTCTTGGCACTTGCTGTCTTGTTGGGGGTGCTGATCGCGCGGCGCGAGCCATCGGTGCCGATGGTCACGCGTGAAGAATTGGCCGCCGCCGAGCGACTTTGGCAAACGCATGGTCCGGCCAGCTATACGATGGACCTGTTGATCGGTGGTCGGCAGCCCGGGCCGGTCCACATTGAAGTGAGTGACGGCACCGTCACGCGCATGACACGCGACGGGGTCACACCGTCGCAACGTCGCACTTGGGAATACTGGACGGTGCCCGAGCAGTTCGAGACGATCCGCCAAGATTTCGATTCCGCGGAGACCGCCGGTGGATTTGGCGCGGCGCCCGGCACGCAAACGATTTTAAAGGCCGACTTCGACCCGCAGTACGGCTACCCGCGGCGCTACCAGCGTTTCGTCCTGGCGTCCAAGACGCCTGCGCAGTCTCCGTCTCTCGCACCAATTGAGTCTTCAGCGGGCGCCGATCTCGACGTCGACTGGCGCGTCACGCGCTTCGAGGCCGGGAAATGACCAATCGCGGGCGGGCGCGAGTGGGCTCGATCCTTCGTCAGCACCTATTTTCGAGATAATTGTCCGATGCCCGATTGGCAGGGAAAAGTTGTATTGGTGACCGGCGGATCGAGCGGCTTGGGCCGTGCGATTGCCGCCGCGTTCGCGGCGCGCAAGGCGCGCGTGGTGATCGCGGCCCGCGGCGCCGAGGCGCTCGAGCGCGTGGCTGTCGAACTCCGGCAGCAAGGGCTCGACGTCACCGCGATCCCGGCCGATCTGACCGACCAGGCATCGGTCGAGTCGCTCGTAGCTCAAGTCATTGCTGGCTTCGGCCGGCTCGATGTACTGGTCAACAACGCGGGGAGATCGAGCCGCCGCGCCGTCCTCGATACCACGCCTGAGGATTTTCAGGCGCTCATGGATTTGAATTTGCTCGGGGTGGTTCGTCTGACGCGTGCTGCCGCCAGCCATTTGCTCTCCTCCCACGGCCACCTGGTGAACATCGGGTCGCTCGCCGGCAAGTCGGCCACGAGGTACATGGGGGCCTATCCGGCCAGTAAATTCGCACTTAGTGCTTATTCGCAGCAACTGCGCTTGGAACTCGCGCCCCAAGGACTGCACGTGCTCCTGGTGTGCCCAGGTCCGATTGCACGCGACGAACCGCGCTCGTCGCACAGCGAGCGTGCCCAAGAGAATGTCGAGGGCATTCCGGAAAGTGCCCGAAAACCGGGGGCCGGCGTGAAGGTGACGCAGCTGCGCCCTGAAGATTTGGCCGAACGCATCGTGCGCGCCTGCGAACGGCGAAACCCAGAGTTGATTGTGCCGGGCAAGGCGCGACTGCTCTTTGCAATCTCGGCACTTTCAGCGCGCTGGGGAGATTGGCTGGTACGGCGGATGACCAGTTGATGCGCCGCGACGCCTTGTGATTTATCGCCAGTCAGTCAGTGAATCGCGTTTAGCCGATAGCGTCTCGACGTCGTTCACTCGATGATTGTCGAAACATGCCCTTGCCGGTCGACCTTGGGTAGCACTTTGGGCTGGTAGATCTCGGTGTAGGCTTTGGCCTTACGGTGCAGGTCGAGTGCGTCGGTCGACTCCCAACGTTCGACGAGCAGAAACCGCGTTTCGTCGACCGTCGAGTGATAGACCTCGAACCGCAGGCAGCCGGGCTCAGCCCGAGAAAGGCGCCCCTGTTCGCGCAACAGTTCGCGAATTTCGGGAATGTCTTTGGCGTCCTTCACAGTTAACCAGATGTTGGCGCAGATCATGGCAGGAATCTCATTGGTCTGGTGACGATTGTCGAGTTCACAGTGAACCCGTTGGCAATGGAAATCGAATTAGCCTGGGAAGTTTTTTAGTCTATGGATTCCCAGGTGCCAAGAGACTGCCCAGGGCGATCTTTTCGAGTTGCTCACAACTGACCGTCGTCATGGTAAGCCCAGTACCCAAGTCGGCAAAAAGCGGCGGTTTCACAGTCAGTGATGCTTACCATCGTTGAGCTAATGTCGCGTCATAACCTGGTTCAGCAGCGGATTGAACCAGTTTTCGTACTGTGGTGAGCCCTCTTCGATCGTACCCTCGCCAGCCTCGAACGATGTATTCGGCACAGTTGCCGCCACCTTGAGGATCGCCAGGCTGAGATTCGTCAGCTCGGCGACGTGTTCGGGCATCACCCACACATAGACGCCGCGATAATGTCCCACGTAGCTCGCGCTATGTGGAACGTTGCGAAGCTTGCCGGCGCCCCACCAACAAGGCGTCATGTAGACGGAAGGGTCAATGTGATAGGCACTGTGCAGATACTCGGCGTGACGCTCGTCTTGGCACGAACCAGTGACCAACGAGGCGTACATAAAGCGCATGTCGGCAAGCTTGGGTGCTTGATAGACGGGCGCTAGACTCCAATTTTCGTTTCGCTGGCGTGAAGCATTCAGGCCAACTGCCTGATTGAAATAACTGAACGTGTTGAACGGAAACGCCCAGTTGGACGAAGCGCCGACCGAACCGTAGTCCTTGATGTCGCTCACGCCACCGCCGACGCCAGCGAAATAAGGCATCGAGCCGGGATTGTTCACAAACATCGCAATGTTATCGAGAACTTGCTCATACTGGATGTCAGTCCAGGTTCGAGCCTGATTCAATGCGCTGCGACGCAACTGAAGGCTTGTGCACCCGCAGCAGACCAAAACCGCGCATCCCGTCGCGAGCAGTTTCTTCGCCATCTGGCACCGCCTTCTTCATTTGCCGCAATACGTCGTTCGAAATTTGAGGACGTTCCCCGGTCCCTTCTCACGACGCAGGAATAGGAGCACGCCGTCGCCGGCGACCGCGGGCAGGTCTACCGCTACCGAGGGGAAGGCGAGATTAAACCAACTGGTTCGCAGGCACCAAGTGCGATTTAACCGGTTTGCCTGTACATTGCGTAAGGCGCGTTGCATGCTCCCCCGAACGGGTTTGGGATGCGCACGACCGGCAGTTTGCATAAGGGGTCGTCGCACCGCGGCCGTCGTTTCGAGTCTGCCAGAACGTCGGGCAGCGTGCTATCGTCGGCGGTCATCAGGGACATTCCTGCCGCCGGCGGTAGCGAAAACCGGGGCAGGGGCGATTGCCAGTCCGCCCTTCGTTTGGCACCATACTGGCTTGCGCCCGGGACATATGGCTCGGGCTTCCATTGAACAACGCCTGATTTCGTCCTTTTAGAGAACCTACCCCCATGGCCGCATTCCCCGAAGTTTCGAAGATCCGCTACGAGGGCCCTCAGTCGAAGAATCCGCTCGCTTTTCACCACTACAATCCCGACGAGATTGTGGAGGGCAAGGCGATGAAGGATCACTTCCGCTTTAGCGTGGCCTATTGGCACACCTTCCGCGGCGCCGGCGCCGATCCGTTCGGCCCGGGTACGGCTGTGCGTCCTTGGGAAGCGCCCGTTGACTCGGTCGAGAATGCGATTAATCGCGTCCACGTAGCATTCGAGTTCATGGAGAAGCTGGGCGTTCCCTATTATTGCTTCCACGATCGAGATGTGGCGCCCGAGGGCCCGACACTGGCCGAATCGAACAAGAATTTCGACGCCATCGCCAAGGCTCTCAAGGAGGAGCAACAGCGGACGGGCATCAAGCTGCTGTGGGGCACGGCCAACTTGTTCAGCAACCCTCGCTACGTTCACGGGGCCGCGACCAGCCCTAATGCTGATTCGTTCGCCTTTGCCGCGGCCCAGGTCAAGAAGGCCCTCGAGGTTACCAAGGATCTAGGTGGCCAAGGCTATACGTTCTGGGGAGGCCGCGAGGGTTATCAGAATCTGTGGAACACCGACATGAAGCGCGAGGTCGACCACCTGGCCCGTTTCATGCATATGGCGGTCGATTATGCCAAGGCCATCGGCTTCACCGGCCAGTTCTACTTCGAGCCCAAGCCGAAGGAACCGACCAAGCATCAATACGACTTCGACGTGGCAGCTTGCATCAATTTCCTCAGAGCATACGGCCTAGAGAAGCATATAAAGATGAACATCGAGGCCAATCATGCCACGCTGGCCGGCCACTCGATGCATCACGAGTTGGAATATGCCGCGATGCAGGGATTCCTGGGTTCGGTCGACGCCAACTACGGCGACCTGATGCTTGGCTGGGACACGGATCAGTTTCCGACCGACATCTATCTCACGACGCAAATCATGCTCGTACTGTTGAAGTACGGCGGCTTCACGACAGGCGGCTTGAACTTCGACGCTAAAGTTCGCCGCGAGAGCTTTGAGCCGGTCGATCTATTCCACGCCCACATCGGCGGCATGGACGCCTTCGCCCGTGGCTTGAAGATTGCCGCTGCGATTCGCGCCGATGGTCGGCTGGCCGACATGCTGAAAACACGCTACAGCAGTTGGGATAGCGGTGTGGGGGCCGAGATCGAGTCGGGCAAGGCGGACTTCAAGTCGCTCGAGGCCTACATGCTGAAGAAGGGGGACGGCACCCCCAACACCAGCGGCCGGCAAGAGATGCTCGAAAACCTGATCAACACGTTTGTATAGATCAGCGATCGATTCGCACTGGACAGCGGTGTTCCATCGGTGCTCGATGCAAACACCAGAAGCGCACCTACCGCATCGCAAAGAACGTTAGACCGTGCGCACCCCGGCGCCATGGGCCGGGGTGCATGAGATCTGACAATCAGCTGCCGGCTGGCCAGCGGCCAACGGGGTTGCGTTTGTCGTTCGGCAGCTAGCTAACGTTTCTCACGTCCAATCGCCTTCCATCGGCGCGGCGGCCTATTTGCGCCGCCAGCGGCGCCATCCGATCACGGCCAAACCGATTCCCAGCAACGTGACGGTAGACGGCTCGGGAATGGGGACGCTGGTGGTAGCGAACGTCGATGTGAAGAATGACAAGCCTGGTGTACCAGTAACGGCGTAAGCCAGTACGCTGTCCTGCACGGTGAGTGATGGAAGTGGGCTGCTAAAAACGACGCTGCTATTAGTCTGAGTCGATCCGGGCGCGACGCTGTAGATGTTTAGGATGTCACTCGCGTCAGTTGGCAAAAAACTTTGGGTAACGCTCATAACTCCGGTACCGTCGATCACTGTGGGGATGCCGGCGAGGGCGGCGCTGGAAATTGCTGCGCCCACAGAGATGTCGGCGACCTGATAGCCAATCAGCGCGTCGGATCCGCCGGGGCCGAAGAAGTCTTGAAACGCACCTTGGAACATCAGCCCATTGTTGCCGCTCAGCGACGTGAAGGGCGTGACATTAATCCCCGTCGCATTCGGCATGTCATTTGTTTGTAGGTAGCTGAAGTTGCTGAAGAGCAAATCGCCAACCTGAACCGTCTGGCCCGGAGTCATGAGATCGGACAAGAGCACGGCCCGCGCGGGCGCGGCGCTGGCCATGACGGCCGCCAAGATCATAAGTTGGAAAACTGCGGTGCGGTGGATCTTCATTTTCGTTGTAATTCCCTGATGCAGTGCCATTAAGTTTTGCGTCATGCTGTTTACATTTCGCTCGATTTCCGTGCCGCGAGCGCGATATTCGTTAAACCGGCGCCTGTGTAGACTCGCCGGCTTTGGTTTTTTTGAGGTGATGCCAGGCACAGGCTTTCGCAACAACGAAACTGTGCTGCATGCGGTCAGGCGTAACGCGTACTTAGGCGCAAGCCGAAAACGCAGCTAGTTCGTCGGGAAAGTGGGCCTGATGAGAATCGCGAAAGAATGCCACTGTTAAGCGGCGGGAGCCTTCGGACCGTGGTCCAAGGGCAAGTGCGATTCTCAGCTAGAAAGCATTAGCAATTCACGTCGCGGGTGCGGCAATAGTTCAGACGGGGCAAATACCCCATGCAGATATAATAACCACAGCCCGGACGAGGTGTCGCCTTTTCAGGAAGAAAATGGAAATATTTTTCGCATGGTTGGTCGGTCCTGGCATCATGGCCCCTTTTCCCTAGCCTGGGGGGTGTCGCCAGTCGGCGGGGGTCGTTGATTTGCGGCAAGATACCCCCTGAGGCGTCAGTTTTGCGAGGGTTACAGCCGCTCGGATCGAAATCCTGAATAAAGTTCCTATGCTCAAATAATCGGGGCCGTCGGGCGAATTCCCTACATATTCGGAGAAACCATATGTTGCAGCTCTTCATCAGCAATCCGTGGCTGGCGTTGTGTGTCCTGGTGGCGGTTGTCATCGTGGCCTGCGTGGCAATCGTCTTTATCACGGACTACCTGCGGCAAACGCATCAGGCCGAGATCGATGCCTCGCTCAGGCAAGACATGCTGAACCGGGGCATGTCAGCCGCTGACATCAAGATCGTTCTCGAAGCCCGCAGCGATGACGAGGCCGCGCGCCTAGCATTGGCCGGCAACCAGGGTGTTCGCGTAGGCATGGGCAAATTCCAGGTCGAGGTCGGAGCGATCGACAAATCTGTCACAGGGGCATAAGCCACGTCTCAGCGGTAGGAAACGCAATGAGTACGATTAGCCAGCCTGGCGCAAACAGGATGCCTTCTGGCAAAAAAGGCTATAAGGGCCTGCCATTGGAAGGAATGATGGCCCGCTGGTACGCCAAGATCACGGGTCGAAACCGTGACGAGTTTCGCAAGGCTGCCGAAATGGTGCACGCCCAGGTTCCGCGCGGCGGCAATGTGCTGGAGGTTGCACCGGGCCCGGGCTATCTCGCAATCGACCTGGCCCAGATCGGCGACTGCCATGTTACGGGCTTGGACATCAGCCGATCATTCATCGAGATCGCCACACAGAACGCGAAAGACGCCGGAGCAGAGGTCGTCTTTCATCACGGCGATGCGGCGACCATGCCGCTGGACGATGACGCGTTTGATTTCATCATCTGTCGTGCGGCTTTTAAGAACTTTGCCCAACCCGTCCAGGCCTTGGACGAGATGTATCGCGTTCTCAAGCCGGGCGGCAGGGCGTTGATCGTCGATCTGGCCAAAGATGCATCCATGGCGGATATCAACGTGCATGTGAACGCGATGCAGATCGGGGCATTGAATTCCGCGATTACTCGGTTCGTCTTCCGGCACATGCTGCTTAAGCGTGCCTATCGTCAAGAAGATTTCCAACGCATGGCACGCGAGAGCCGGTTTGGATCGTGTCGAATCTGCGCCGAAGATATCAGCCTGGAAGTCTGGCTAACCAAGCCCGCGACCTGATTACACGTGGTCGATCTCCTGCAACCAATCGCAGGCTGCGATTGCGGCCTGGTCGAGCACAACAGCCTCGTCGAGCGATTTGAGCATCGTGATCTCAGTCGTGCGGGGTTCCAGGCCAAAGAGCCCGTCCGTTAACGGAACTGCAGGCAGCCATCCGCCGGCCCGGGCCAGCCCACGCTGGGCCGCCAATTCGACGACGGCGCGCAACAGTTTTGATCGGTTAGCATCGACCCCGTCGCGCACCGCGTGATCGTCGATCACTACATCTCGGGTCTCGGTTCGCAACCAGACGTAGCCACAGCGATCGCCGGCTGGCGAGACGAACCAAAATCGCTCGGCTTCCGGCAATCGGTCGGCAAGATGCTGCCAGTAGTCTGTCGTGCGCTCGACGGAGAATGCCCTGCGCGCATGATCCGAATTGTAAATCTCGGCAAAAGCTGCAATCTGTGCGGCGAATGTTCCTGTCGTCTCGGCGGGTTGCAGTCGCCAGCCATCGTTACCGACGTGCGGAAGATCGATGCTCGCTGTCGATGCCCAACCGCGATGTGATGGGCAGAGTGTGTAGCCCAACCGCGCATAATAGCGAGGATCGATATCGCAAAACAGCACGCTCAAGCGGGCGCCGTGTTGTCGTTCGAACGGCTCGATCCAGCGAATCATGCGTTGCGCGAACCCTAGGCCACGGATCTCGCGCAGTGTGTGGACCGAGGCGATGCCAATCCCTGGATAGGAGCGGCCATGCCATCGAAAACGCAGGGGATGGCTAGCCAGCGCCGCGACGACGCGCCCATCAAGGCAACCTACGACCCAACGGGCACTTTGATGTAGCGCCGAGCACTCACGGTGCGCCACATGGGCTGCTAAGGGCAGCCCTTGCGACCACACATCGTGGCAGTTCTCATGCGCCGCGCGTCTTTCGTCGTCATTTGCCAGATGAATGTCGAGGAATTGTGTCATCGAGTTCCGATTGTCGTGGGAATTGCGTTGTAATGTCGCGTTTTTCTGGGGATCCGTTTGCAGACGTCCGGAGGTCGGCTAGATTGTGATGCGCATTTCGATGTCGCGGAATCCCCCTGCCACAGGTTGTGGCGCGGTTATCAAGGAGACGCCGGCGTGACGCTTGTGCTCAATCACCGCATTGTGTTAGCCGCGCGGCCTGCCGGCTTTCCCAAGGAGACAGATTTTCGACTTGAGGAGCGACCCATCGAGGAGCCCCGCGAGGGGCAATTCCTGGTCCGCGTGATTTACTTGTCGCTCGATCCCTACATGCGCGGCCGCATGAGCACGGCCAAAAGCTATGCCGCCAATGTCGAAATCGGCGAGGTCATCGTCGGGGGTGCTGTCGGGCGTGTCGAGGCCTCGCGGCATTCAGGGTTTGCCGTAGGGGATATCGTCGTCGGCAATTTCTGCTGGCAAGAATATGCTCTGTCGCGAGGCGAGGGGGTCAGCAAGGTCGACTCGCGGCTCGGTCCAATTTCCACCGCGCTCGGCGTCCTCGGGATGCCCGGCATGACAGCCTACTTTGGTCTATTAGATGTCGGACAGCCCAAACCTGGCGAAACTGTTGTCGTCTCGGCGGCGTCGGGCGCTGTCGGAGCGGTCGTCGGGCAGATCGCCAAGATCGCGGGCTGCCGCGTGGTGGGTATTGTCGGATCGAAGGACAAGGCGGCCTACATTCGCGACGAACTGGGCTTCGACGCCGCCGTCGATTACCGCGCAGTTCCCGATGTTGCGGCCGCGCTGAAGCATGCCTGCCCTCAAGGAATTGACGTCTATTTCGAAAATGTCGGCGGCGAGATTCTGGACGCCGTGCTGCGGCACATTAATACCCGCGCGCGGATTGCCGTCTGCGGAATGATTGCGGAATACAATCTCGAGCAGCCCGCCGTCGGACCGCGGCCAGGCCGGATGTTGCTCGTTAACCGGGCCCGCATGCAAGGTTTTCTGGTGTTCGATTATCGCGATCGTTACCCCGAAGCGACGCGTGCGATCGCCCATTGGATTCGCGAGGGTAAGATCAAATACCGCGAAGACATCGTCGAAGGTCTGGCTAACGCTCCGCAGGCTTTTCTGGGACTGATGCAAGGAAAGAACTTCGGCAAGCTGCTGGTGAAGGTGTCTGATGAAGCGGCATAGATAAAAAGTTTACAACTCGGCGGCGAAGGCAGTGCGGCGTTGTCTATCTCGTGCCCTTTTTTTTCTAGCATCGATTTCGCACCAAGTGCCCAACCCTCTCGCAATAAAAGTCATCATGAAAACCCTCCGCACGCCTGACGAACGATTTGAAAACCTACCGGGTTTTGACTTCGCGCCACATTATGTAGAAGTCAACGGCCTGCGGATGCACTATCTCGACGAAGGAACAGGCGACCCGATCCTCTGCCTTCACGGCGAGCCATCGTGGTGCTATCTGTACCGCAAGATGGTGCCGATTCTGGCGCTCGAACACAGGGTGGTTGCGCCCGACCTGGTGGGCTTTGGTCGCTCTGACAAGCCCGCCGAACGATCGGCATACACCTACGCCATGCACCATGACGCGGTGGTGGGATTCATCGAGGCGCTTGATCTGAGGCGCATCACGCTCGTATGCCAGGATTGGGGAGGATTGCTTGGTCTGCCCATCGCCACCGAAATGCCAGATCGATTTGCGCGGCTTGTGATCATGAACACGGGCCTGCCAACCGGTGATCCGCCGCAGACCGAAGCGGCGAAAAAAAGCGCCGCCGCGTTCGCCGCTTGGCGTGGATTCGCCGAGCGCACGCTAGACCTGCCCATTGGCTTCGTGATCAAGGGGGCGACCAAATCGAACCCCTCTGCCGAGATTCTCGCGGCGTATGAGGCACCCTATCCCGATGCAACGTATAAAGCGGGCGCGGCACAATTCCCGTTGTTGGTACCGGTCGCACCGGGGGACGAGGCCGTACCTGCCATGAAGCGCACGCGCGAGGCGCTTCGTCAGTGGACCAAGCCGGCGCTCGTCATGTTTTCGGACAGCGATCCGATCACGGCTGGCGGCGACGAGTTTTTTCGCCGTACAATTCCCTCGGCCAAAGACGAGCCGGCAGTCACAATCCGCGATGCCGCGCATTTTCTTCAGGAAGATAAAGGCGAAGAGATCGCTGACCACATTCGGCAATTCCTTGCCCGCCGCCCCGTAACAGGCTAGATCTCGTCTCGGGTACACAGCCACGTGACCGTCGGCACGATACGGCGTGCAGCAAGACGGAATTCATCGCTTGCGAGATTCCCACTGGCCGGCAAAGTCTATCTCGTCGCCTTGTCTTGCCCATGCCGGTAAGTGCGCGCCCTGCAATGCTAGCAGTCCCGCGATTTAGTCTGCGGCATTTGGAAAAACTTTGCGGGCACCCGCTCACCGCATGGTCTGGTTTATGGGCTTTGCGCTCATGGAACGGGTTTCGGGCGACGATTCTAAGCAACACCCGCCAACCTCGGTTTGAGGATGGTGGCCGTTAAACTCGTTC
Organism: Pirellulales bacterium; assembly: GCA_036490175.1. Lineage (NCBI taxonomy): Bacteria > Pseudomonadati > Planctomycetota > Planctomycetia > Pirellulales > Pirellulales bacterium. Next base: position 23,752 of record DASXEJ010000082.1, read on the forward strand.
GCAATTTACTCAAGTTGTGACCAGCATGACACGATTGCGCCAAAACTGCCTGCCATTGCTGTTGGTGGCGGCCGCCGGGTCGGCGACCCTGGTAGTGGGAATTGCCATGCGCCGTGTCGATGGAACACGGGCGCCGGCGTTCGGCTTGCAAACTGCTCCCGCGTCGAGCGTCGTAACGGACAACGGGCCGCAGTCGCCGCACGTAGGCTCCGCCAAGGCATCGGTATGGCAGCCAGTGGCATGGAACGAAGAGGCGACAGGCAATTCGGTGCGCGTCGCTTCCGTCGAATCAGCCACGCTACCGTCGGCTCAGAATCGGCCCGTCGTGAAAATTGCGCAACGTGCCGTGCGGTCCGTTCCCGCGACAGCGCCGATTGTCATTTCGGGCAGTGCCCAGGACGGCAACTACGGTGCCGAGGCGCTCGCTGCGTCTCCGGCAGCACCCACGGTCCGAGTCGTTACTCAACCAGTGGTTGCGCAACCGGCCGTTGCTGATCCCACGATTGCGCCACCAGCCACCACGGACGCCGTAAACGTTGAGCCTTCTCCTGCACCCGCAACGCCAGTCGTTCGCGCTGTACAACGACAGAAGCTTTCGGACCTTTCCGTTCTCGGATCTGATACCGACGAGGATGCCGCAGGGGATTCGACAGGGGATTCCACCGAACAGGCAGACGAAGGGCAGCCAGCGGTCGACGTAGGCGGGGCGGCTTCTCGGCGCGAAGACGTTGCCGATCTGTCCACGCCCGAGCCGTACGTGAGCATGAACGAGACGGTCGCCGCGCAGCGCGCCCCGGTAAAAAATGACGCGGCTCCGGCGAAATCAAACGAGTTATTCGCGCCTCCCGCATTGCCTCGCGGCTTTGGCATTGGCCTCCCGCGCATCTCGCGCAGCACGGCAAAGAATCCGACGTCGGGCCAGGCGCCTCGCGGTGTCCGTGGCACGCCTAACAACAATCGCCCGCCGGTTGTCAGTGCCGCGCCTGAGTCCACGCGTGACGGTGCGAGTGAGGTGGTGGACACGGATGCCGCGAATATCGATTCAGCAGATCGTTACTCGGCGAATAATGATTCGTCCGTTGTCCCTGACGACACCAGTGTACGGATGGTGCTTCCAAATTCAGGGGGAACACCGATCTCGGCGAACAGCAACTCCGCCCCGAGTGAGCCGACGACGGACCCGATCGTGACTCCTAACTTGCAACAACCGCGATCCGAACAGTTTGTCGCGGAAAGTGCCGCGCCAACGATGGCGTCTGCCGTGACACCGGCGCCGACGATTACGTCGCCCACGGTCAGACCGGCAACACCGATGCCGCAGCGGCCCGTGGCATCGGCACCTGTTTCCGAGCGGGGAATGCGCATGCGACAGGTGCCGCCGCAACCGGTTGCACCGTGGGCCATGCCGCCGACACCTCGTGCCGCAGTCGCGTCACGGGATGCGCAACCGGTGCCTGCACCGGCTGCGAAGCAAGCCCCGCAGGTGGCGGCCAAACCCGCGTCACCACCGCCTCCCGTTCCTGCGGTCGCCGCGCAGCCTGTGCCCGTCGTCGACCCAAAGCCGGTTCCGCCGAGCGTTACCCAGAAGAACGTGATGGTATTGGCACCTCCCGCGGTCGACCCATCGCGCCGCACGATGATGCCGGCTGCCACGCCGCCTGCTCCTGTCCGACAGCAGGTTCAAGCACAGCGGCCGCCAGCGATGCAGCAGCCGGGTTTCGCCCCGGCACCCGTTCCGATGCCGCTGGCAAATGTCCCGCCGGCACGGCCGCCCTATTTGATGGTGGTGGCTCAGCGTGCCCAGGAACACATCGACTACGGGTTCAACCTGGCGGAACGAGGAGCCATTTTCTCGTCCGAGACCGAGTTCAACGAGGCCTTGCTCCTCGTCGCACAAGCCATGGATGCAGCCGAACACACTCACATCCACAGCGACGCCATGCGGACGGCCATGCGGGCCTTTCGTGAGGCCGACGACTTCGTGCCGCGAGATGCGATCGAGCCGAATATTTCACAAATTGTCACTACCCATCAGACTCCGGTGTTGAAGCGGACAGATACGAACCAGATGCCGCTATTGGTGGCGATGCAGGAATATTACACGTACGGACAATATCAGCTGGGGGTCGCCGGAGGGCATGAGCCGACCGCCGCCGCCGCGTTGTACGGGCTGGCTCGGCTGCAATCCGTTCTGGGCACGGGCAACGACATGAAAAAGATGATGTGCGGACCGAAAGCCATTGCCCTGCACCAGGCGGCCCTGGCCATCGATGGGACGAATTACGCCGCTGCTAACGAGCTGGGAGTTTTGTTGGCCCGCTATGGCCAATGGCCCGAAGCACAAGCCGCGTTTTTGCAGAGCGTCTGCGTTTCGCCGCAGCTAGAGAGCTGGCGGAATCTGGCCGTGTCGTATGAATCGCTGGGAGACATGAACGCCGCGAAAAATGCTTGGGGACGATACGAGTTGGCTCGCCAGGCTAAGCAAACCAACACGGTGGGCGGCGGCGACCGGCCGATGGTGAACTTCGTCGATACCGAGACTTTTGTCCGCGCCTCGGGCGGGCCCGAAGCCGGCGACATGTCGGTACCACAACCACGGGCGGCAGAGCAGTCTGTGGCCGGGGCACCGCGCCAGGGTGCGCCGCCGCAAATGCAGCCGCCACAACAGCAGACCCAGCAGCCCGCCGGGCAGCAACCCGTGACCCAGGCCCGGGCCGACGAATATCCGTTGAACTGGCTTAAGACCAAGGTCACCGCCGCATTTTCCAGTAACAGCAACAGCAACAGCAATACGGCGCAACAAACCGGCGGCCAGCAGCTGCAGCGGCGCTAATGTGACGTCTCAGGGACAGCAAGCGTGCAAGGGAACAGAAACGTGACAGGGATTCGGAAAATCGCAGTTTGCCGCGCCGTAATCCAGGCCGGCCGGCTCGTCATGCTGATCCTGGCAAGCGCCAACTGCGCGATTGCCCAACAGCCCGCCTCGGTCCCCGCGCCCAAGCCCGCCGTAAAGGTGGCAGGCCGGATCATGTTTGCCGACGAGACGCCGACGGCGCAGCCGTTCAACAACGCGAATCCCGCGCCCACGGGCGAGCCCGTTGCACCACCAAAGATCGCGCCGTTACCTGAAGACGACGACATGAAAGTCCTCAACAACGGCCCCTACGGCTACGATGCCGCTGCCGGTCAATACGGCGCGGGCGCGGCGCCGGTTGCGGCGTGGCCAAGTGAAAATGATTGTCCCCCGGTGCCCAACTATCGCTGCGGCGTGAAGTGCCAACCGGGTGGCGAGTGCTACGAATTGAATTGGAAGGCCATGCGGCCGATTCCCTGGCAAATTTTTGCCCAAGGTGAATACATTGGCCCCCATCGTCTGCGGCACGTGCCGGAATACCGACTTCGCGTCGATGATCACATCCTATTGCTATTCCGCCTGACGACGGTGCCGACAGAGCAGGCTTATGAATTGACCGTGGGGGACGTGCTGCAGGTCGAATCGCTCACCAATGCCGATTTGGACCGCAGCGTCATCATTCAGCCGGACGGCACCATTACGCTGCGGTTGCTGGGGCAGGTGCGCGTGGCTGGTCGGACGATCGACGATGTGCGGAAGGACTTAGAGGATCAATACCAGCGATTCGTCCGCGAGCCATCGATTACGGTAACGCCGACCAAGCTCAACTCGAAGCTGGAAGAATTGCGTGCCACGATCGACGCCCGCCAAGGCTTTGGCGGTCAACAACGCGAAGTGCGGGTCACGCCTGAAGGGACGATTCAACTGCCCGGCATCGGCTCTGTGCCAGCCCAGGGATTGACGCTCTCGGAACTGAAGCGCGAGATCGACACTCGCTACAAGGTGTTAGTCAACGGGTTTGACGTGACGCCGCTGTTGAATAGCCGTGCGCCGCGCTATATCTACGTAGTGGGCGAGGTAACTCAACCGGGCCGGTACGAGCTGGTTGCTCCGACGACCGCGATGCAGTCGATCGCACTGGCCGGCGGCTGGAAGCTGGGCGGTAACCTGGCCCACGTGGTCGTTTTTCGCCGCGACGATTGCTGGCAACTGATGGCCACGGTGCTCGAGATACACTTGCCTTTGTTCGGCAAGAAGCCCTGCCCCGCAGACGAAATCTGGTTACGCGACTCCGACATCATCGTCGTGCCGAAACGGCCCATCAAGGTCGTCGACGACGCCATCGAACTGGTCTTCACCCGCGGCCTCTACGGCGTGATTCCGTTCCAGTACACCGTCTTCCAGGGTCTGACAAACGTCGGTGGCGTGTCGGGGGCCCACTAACGCGCCTAGCAGGCGGTTTCATCAGCGAGGGACCGGCAGCTTCGACGTATTGCGGCCCTACGCCGGCTTGCATTCTTTGAACATCGCTTGACGCGGCTGGCCGATTTCCATTCGTGGCTCCGCATTCTTGCACCGGTGCCCGGCCGCAGGCTGGTTCATTCTCGCCGCGTTGCGCTGTAAGATAGCAACCGCTTTCCCGGCAGACGGTCCGGCCTGGCTGGCCGACACAGTGCCCGGGAGAGTGACCCTCGCGATCAACTTTGCCCTTCTTCGAACGGACAACTTGGAATGAACACAGATCAATTGTTATTCGTGCCAGATTTACAGCAGACTTCGACAGTAGGGCAGAGGGGGGCAACTCTGGCTTGCCTTCGCGCCTGCTTTGCCGGTTTGGCCGCGGTTGCGATCATGCTCGGCCTTTCGGCCGGCCAATCCGCGCAGGCAAAGGACAAGAAAATCGTCCTCGTCGCCGGCACACCCAGCCACGGACGCGGTGATCACGAGTTCAATGCCGGCGTACAACTGCTGAAGCAGTGCTTGGATCAGGTGCCGGGAATTCACTGCGACGCGTATCTGAACGGCTGGCCCAAAGAGCCCAAGGTGCTCGACGACGCCGATGCCGTCATGCTCTATATGGATGGCGGGTCCGGCCATCCTTTGATTCGTGAGGCGAACCTGGCGCAGATGCGGGCTTTGGTCGCGCGCGGCGTCGGCCTGGTGTGCGTGCATTACGCCGTCGAAGTGCCCAAAGACCGCGGCGGTCCGGAACTGATCGATTGGATCGGCGGCTACTACGAGACCGGCTATTCGATCAACCCGCACTGGGTGGCGCAAATCAAGAGCCTGCCGGAACATCCCATCACGCGCGGAGTGAAGCCCTTCTCGATTCGCGACGAATGGTACTTCAACATGCGGTTCCGTCCTGAGATGGAGGGGGTCATTCCCATCGTCAGTGCCACGCCGCCTGACGGCGTGCGCGGAACTCCGGCCGCCAAGGAGCATCCGGGGCGTGAGGAGGTCCTGGCATGGGCCGTCGAGCGTCCTGACGGCGGCCGCGGTTTCGGGTTCACCGGTGGTCACTTTCACATCAATTGGGGTGACGACTATTTCCGCAAGCTCATTCTCAACGCGCTCGTATGGGCGGCCCACGGCGACGTACCAGCCGACGGTGTCCCCTCGATGGTGGCGCGCGAGGATCTGAAGAAGAATCTCGATCCGAAGGGAAAGAAATAGCGGACGTAGGGTAAAGAACACCAGCAGTTCTAGCCATCTCACGCTAACCGCTCCTTGCGCATTGCAAAGGGCTACGCATGCAGCGCGTCAAGCCAGCGAGAAGACTTGCACTTTTTGCCGTAGTAGTCGTGCTGATGGCGGATGCGGTGGTGACCATCCTCCTGGATGGCCGTTTGCCGGAGGCCATTCAGTGGGCATTTCAGGCCGCTGTTCTATTGCTACTAACGGCCTATTTACTGCTGTACGTGCGCGAACGACGTTCGCCGCGACTGCAATTTGGTACGGCTTCGATCTTCGCATTCGTGACGCTTGCTGCGTTCGATGCTTGGGCTTGGCGCTTGGGTTTGGGGGCTCCTTTTACAACGATGCTTGTCGCCGGCCTTCTGCTGTACTGGCGGGTTTGGATTCGTCGCTACGAGCCCCTGGGCTGGCTCAGCGTGATCATCATGTGCGGACTGACGTTCCTGTTCCTGCTGTCTAGCATGTTTGTTACAGCGTACTTGCTTGACCTGCCTAAATCCGAAAAAGCTGCGGTCGATTCTCAACCGGCTGTTTCGTCCATCTTGATTGTCGGTGCTTTGCATCTCGCTCCGGCAACCGTTGGCACGCTGGGCACCCTGCCGTTATGCTAGGGAGGCCTGCCTGCTCCGCCCGTGTTCCCGCCTTTGCCTGGAGTTTTGACGCGTGCAGCGCCACCTACTTTTCCTGATGCTCTTGTTCATGCCTGCACCGTCTTGGGCGGGCGAATCGTGGCCGCAATTTCGTGGGCCGGACGGGCAAGGGCATGCGGATGCTGTCGGTTTGCCGGTGACCTGGAGCGACGACGAGAACGTCACCTGGAAGACGGCCATTGCCGGACGCGGATGGTCTTCTCCTGTAGTCGACGGGGATCGCATCTGGCTCACCACAGCACTCGACGACGGTCGTTCGCTGCACGCCCTTTGCATCGACCGCGCGTCGGGCCGCATCGTGCATGACGAGCATGTGTTCAACATCGACGAGCCGGCAAAGATTAACGCCAAGAACAGCTATGCCTCGCCCACGCCGGTCATCGAAGGCGACCGCGTGTGGGTTCACTTTGGGACATATGGAACCGCCTGCCTTGATAGCCGTAGCGGTAAGATCCTGTGGACCAATAACGAATTGAAGTTGGACCACAAGGAAGGTCCCGGCAGTTCCCCGATTCTGGTGGGCAATCTGCTTGTCGTAAATTGCGACGGCATGGATGTGCAATATGTTGTCGCTCTGGATAAACGCACAGGAAGCATCGTTTGGAAAGCCGAACGATCGGGGCGCAAGAATGCCGATCCCGACCTGCGAAAGGCCTATTCCACTCCGCTCGCGATCGATGTCGCCGGGCGCAAGCAAATCGTCAGCGTCGGTGCGGATCGGGCCAGTGCCTACGACGCCGCGACCGGTGCCGAGTTGTGGTACGTCGATTTCGAGGGCTTTTCCAACGTGCCGCGCCCACTGTTCGCAGGCGGCCTCGTGATTCTGGACACGGGTTATATGAAGCCGCAACTGTGGGCCATACGGCCGGACGGCGCGGGGGACGTCACCGAGTCGCACATCGTTTGGCGCGTGAAGAACCAGGTGCCAGCGAACCCTTCGCCTGTTGTCGTCGACCAGAATCTGTATATGGTAAGCGATCAAGGAGTGCTCACGTGTCTGGAAGTGCAGACGGGCAAGGAACGCTTCAAGTCGCGCTTGGGAGGCAACTTCTCGGCCAGCCCGATCTCGGCGGCTGGCAATGTCTATTTTTTTTCCGAGGAAGGCGAGACGACGGTCACCGAGGCCAGCGCCGAGCTGAAAGAAGTCGCCCGCAACCGGCTCCCGGGGCGAATCATGGCTTCGCCCGCCGTGGCGGGTCGCGCGATCTATCTACGGACCGACACGCACCTCTACCGTATCGAGCAGTCGGCAGCCGACGTGTCGGGGGCCGCTCCGTAGTAGCGTTCAACCGCTACGCAGCGCCTCCACGAAACGACGCCGCGATGGCAGGAAATTCTGCCGCGAGCGCGGCACGCCAATCAGGAAGCCTCAGGCCGAATTGCTCGAAGGCCCGGGTTCCGTCCAGTCGAGAATTATGGGGCCGCTGCGCGGGCGTGGGATAATCGGCGGTTGCGATCGGCAGCACACGCTCGATTTTGAGCGGCACGTTGTGAATTCGCGCCTGTCGAAAAATCTCTTCAGCAAATTCGTGCCAGTTGGTCTCGCCGGCGCAAGGAACGTGGTACGTTCCGCCTCGCTCGCGAAAGGCGTCCGCCGGTGAACCAGCACCGTGTTGGAGAGCGCTTTGCTTGAGGATGTGCGCTGTAGCCGAAGCGACAAGTGAGGCGGGCGTCGGTGCGCCGCACTGATCCGCGACCACTCGCAGTTCTGTCCTGTCGGCTGCCAGCTTTAGCATTGTTTTGACGAAGTTCTGGCCATGCGCGGCGTAGATCCAGGAAACGCGCAAGATTACGTGCGCAGCGCCCGCAGCCCGCACCGCGGCTTCGCCGGCGAGTTTTGTGCGTCCGTAAGCACCCAGAGGGTGCGGCGTGTCATTTTCTCGCCAGGGGCGCGTACCACTGCCGTCGAAGACATAGTCAGTCGAATAATGCACCAGCGCGCAACCCAGCTGCCGTGCCTCATCGGCCAATATTCCGGGCACAATCGCGTTGATTATCGTGGCCAGTTCGGTTTCGGTCTCGGCGCGGTCCACGGCGGTGTAAGCCGCCGCGTTGACGATCACCGTGGGACTGACCTCGCGCACCGTGGCGCGGACGGCCTCTAGATCGGTAACATCCAACGCTCGGCAAGGCGTGACGCCGCGCGTAAGCTCGGGCGCCCGAGCCGTGGCAATAACGCTGCCCAAAGGCGCGAGCGCGGCCAGCAACTCGCGGCCGACTTGGCCTGTCGACCCGATGATGAGGATTCGCTGCGACATTGGATTAGCGGACATGGCTACGATGCACTCTCGCCAGCGTTGCGTTCATGCCGATCGGAAAAGGGTATTTGTCGCAAACCGCGTTACGCGCCGTCCAGGCCAAATTGCGACGCATCGACGTGCCGGCCCCCTTGCCAGCACCGAGGAATATGCCATACTCGGCCGCGCGCCATAAATCGTGATGAAAGGATAGCGAAAATGCATGCAGCCGAACGACCGCTAGTGGCCATTGTGATGGGGAGTAAATCCGATTGGGAATTGATGCGGCATGCGGACGAGACATTGAACACGTTTGACGTGGCACACGAAAGCCGCGTACTCTCGGCGCACCGCACACCCGACGAATTGCGGAGCTACATCGCCGACGCTGAATCACGCGGCGTGGAAGTTTGGATCGCCGCGGCCGGCGGAGCGGCCCATTTGGCGGGGGTTGTGGCGGCGCACACAGTGCGGCCGGTGCTCGGCGTGCCCATCCCCAGCACGTCGCTCAATGGGCTCGATTCGCTGTTGGCCATCGTGCAGATGCCGGCCGGCATTCCCGTTGGCACATTGGCGATTGGCAAGCCCGGCGTCACGAACGCGGCCTTGCTGTCCGTCAGCATCCTGGCCACGAGCCGGCCTCCTTTGGTCGAAAAGCTTCGCAAGTTTCGCGCCGACCAGGCCAAGAAAGTGTTGAGCGAAACGCTGCCGTAGAGGTTACCGCGGCAACCTTTGAACAAATCCTGCAGCGCAGGATTTACCACGCGTTAAGCAAGTTCTGCAGGCGCGCCGCGGCGCGTAGGTACTTGACGACACGCGGTCCGACGCGGATCAGAAATCCCTGATATGCCGACTGCACAATCCAGCGATTCGTCTCGCCCGAGGTATCCGCAGGTAGGATCGCTCCGCCGCTTTGCAGGGAGTGCTTGAACCCGCCGGAAGCGTGGACCCATCCCACGCCTGGCAAGCGGAGCGCTTGCAGCCGTCGCGCCGACTTTCGGCTTGGCGGATCGGTGAACCATCTTCCGCGCTTGTTCCACCATGCTCCCAGGCTTGCGCGCACCGGCGCCCGCGAATCCAGATAGATTTCCAGCGCGTAGGGAAGCGTGACGCCGTTCCGAAAGGGAAGCGTCAGGACGAACTGAAAATCGCAGGCCGTCGCACGTGCTCGCAACCATTGATTGGCGTCGTAGCTCCAACGAATCGTGAGCAGATCTCTGAGGGGCGACGCATCTTTGTTGGAAACAAGGTCCAGAGAGAGCGCGGATGCGCCCGCTTTTTTCAGCTCCCTGGCAACCGGTTTGAATGCGCGATTGATGCGCCCTATGTAATGCGTCTTGCGAAATGGTTGCAAGTCGGCATGCAGCATTCTGGTCGCCCCCTGCGCGCACCATCCGCTAATTAGGAATCGTTTCGCCAAGGATCGTAATCGGTCTCGTGGCGATTGAGCTGCCGCACCACGGCTTCCCACTGAAACGGATAGCGCATGGGCTGCGTCAATACCGAGCGGCTTTGCCGGGCAACCTCGGGCGGCACGACCTGTAGCGGACGTCCGGTAGCCATGGCCCGCAAGTTCACCGCGCAGGTCCGCTCCATGTCAATCATGTCCAACAAAGCCTGCTCGACTGATCCGCCCGTGGTCAGCAGTCCATGGTTGGCCAGGATCAATGCCCGTTTGTCTCCCAACGCCGACACGATGTCCTGCGATTGCCGCTCGTCCAACACGATGCCTGTGTACTCGACGTACACGGCGTGATCCTCGAAAAACGAGCAGCCGGTCTGATCCAGTGGGTCGAGCAGAATCGCCAGTGCGCTATACGCCGAACCTGCCGGCGGATGCGTGTGGACGGCGCAATGCACATCGGGTCGGGCGTGATGAATCGCGGCGTGGATGCAAAACCCCGCCTGATTGATCATCGGCCAGCCGTCGATGATCTCGCCCTTGTCATTCACCAGTACCAGGTTCTCGGCTGTAACTTCGCTGAATAGTTTGCCGAACGGATTAACCCAAAAGTAATCCGGTGCTCCGGGTACGCGTAGACTGATATGGCCAGCCAGCCCGTCGTCCAATCCTAGTCGCGCCAGAATGCGATACGCGGCGGCCAGCTTCACACGTTGCTGCCGAGCTTCCGGCGTATTGGCGATCTCGAGGATTCGTTCCTTTTCGGCACCGTCGCTAATGGTCTTATTGCGAACGATCGTGGTAGGATCCGTGTTGATCATAGAATGTCTCCCTGTGCGTGCATGAGTCAGCTTTGCCACTCGGGTCGGCGTTTTTCCAGGAACGCGGCAATTCCTTCTTTGGCATCCGGCATTTGCGCGTTTTCGACCATCGCACGCTCGGCTACTTCATACGCTTGCGGTCGATCCAGCGGCAACTGTTCATAGAACGCCCGCTTGCCCAGTGCCAACGTCGCGCCGCTCGCGGACACAATCTGCCTGGCCAGTGCGTTGGTCGTTTCCTCAAGTTGATCCGCCGGCACGACGCGATTCACGAGCCCGATCCGCGCGGCCTCGGCGGCGGTAATAGGCGCCCCTGTGAGCAGCATCTCGACGGCCTTCTTTGTCGCCACGGCTCTCGCCAAGGCGACCGCAGGGGTGGAGCAGAACAGGCCGATCTTCACGCCCGGAGTGGCGAACGTCGCTTCCTCGGCCGCGACGACCAAATCGCAGGTGGCGGCCAATTGGCAGCCCGCCGCGGTGGCGATTCCTTGTACCTGTGCAATCACCGGCTGCGGTAAAAGCCGGATCGCTTCCATGACTTCCGTGCAGAGAGCGAAAAGCGACACAGCCTCGGCCTCGTCCGCGGTAGCGATCTCGCGTAGATCGTGGCCCGAGCTGAATACCGGTCCTTCAGCCTGCAACACCACGCATTTGATCGTGCGGTCGGATCCGATCGTACGCAGTTGATCGCGCAGTTGTCGAAGCAATTTGCGACCCAGCGCGTTGCGGCGTGCTGGATTGGCAAGCGTTAGGATCGCGATCTGATCTTTACGGTCGCACTTGACGAGTGGCGACTCGCTGACGGCAGCCGCTGCGACCGACACGGTATCAGAAGATGTCGTGGAAGATTGCTTTTCCATCGTTCGGTCTTCCTCCCTGGCCGCTCTGTTGCCAGTGGCCACGGCATCCGGCCCGACGTCAATGAACATCTTTCAACTCGCGCTAAAAGCGCGGGCCGTTTTGGCCGCTTTTCGAGGTGGTGCCGAAGTGCTCTTGGCGCAGTAGTCGTCAAATCCAAGTCGCGTGAGCTGTTCGTCCAGTATCGTGGCTTGCTCGGGCGATAATGGCCGTAGCGGCGGACGCACTGGTCCACATTCGACTCCTAGCCGCGACATCACACTCTTGCCGGCCGCCATGAAGGCGGGTCCGAAGCGAAGCAACGCTCTCACCAATTCGACGGCCCTCATCTGCTCGCGCCGGGCCGTGGCCATGTCACCCGTATCGAAGGCGTGAATAACGCGGTGATAAAGCGGCGCCATGAAATTGTACGTACTACCGACCGCCCCACGCACGCCCAAGGACAGGGCTGCCAAGAGGATTTCGTCCTTGCCAAACAGAATCTCGAACCGCCCATCGTCGAGCGCCACGCAAGCCGCCAGATCGACGAGATCGTCGTGACTGTATTTCAACCCTACCAAATTCGGAATCTGTCGGCCGGCGACCTGCATGAAATGCGCCATCGACATGTTCACGCCGGTCATGCCAGGGATGTGATAGTAGTAAAATGGCAGGTCCGGCGCTGCCGCGGCGATCGGGACGCAGAAATCTGCGAGCATTTCGGCGTCGGCCGGCTTGGCGAAGCAAGGGGCCATCGCCGCAATCGCTGACGCGCCATGTGCCGCGGCATGCTCGGCCAGCGCGATGCAGTCACGTTGGCACGTGTGACCGACGTGAACGATCACGGCAAATCGCCCCGCGACGGCCTTGATCCAGGTTTCGGTCAGCAGGCGTCGCTCGTCCATCGTGAGCGACATGCTTTCCCCCGTCGTACCGCATATGAACGCGCCGGCGAGTCCGTTGTGCGCGAACAGGTCGGCCTGTTCGGTAATCACGTTGAGGGCCAACTCGCCATTACGCCCAAACGGCGTATACGGTGCGGCAATCAGACGAACGGGTGATGGTTTCATAGCGTGGCTTACAGGTGGGAAATGAAGATTGGGGACATTGGAACGATGAGCTGCATTGCGCGAGACAATGGCTTGGCCATGTCCAGCGACTCGTCATTCGTCATGGTATTTGCGATTGGCATCTTTCGTGCGTCGAGTCTAACCGGCCGCTAGCAGCTTCGCGAGGGCCTCGAGGCCGGTCATGCCCGGCTGAATACCTAATTTGCGTGCTGGCTCGCTGACCTCCACGATCTTGGCCTCGTAAAGGTCTTCTGGCTCGCACAAAGGCTTGGCCGGAGTGCCCCGAGCGATGGCTACGACCATGCCGAATTCGCCGGCAATGTCGACGTCGTAAATGCCACAGCCGACCATTCCACGGCTCGTATGGATGGCACAATATTGGCCGCCCGGCCAGCGAAAGCTGGTCCCCAGGACCGCGCCATGGGGCGTCTGGAGCGTGTCGTTACGTGCCGTTGGCAACGTGGTTGTGGTCATGTGAATTAGTTCCTATTTCAATATACCCCCGGAAGACGTCTCGGACCGTCGACATTAGTCTTGGTAGCCGCGCCGACCAGCGGCTGCAAGCCGCACGACTAGAAAACAGACCCAACCTGGTGGAAACAGAAAGGCTGGCAATGGCTGGCCGCCACGCCCCGCGTGATCGATCTCGCGGTCTGGCGAAGATCTACTGGCCGGCGCCCGAAGAAGGCGAGAAGAGTTTGACGGCAGGCGTCCCGTGGATGAAAATGTCGCTTTGCCGCTAAATCCTGTCACGGATTGCCATAGCGACCCCAAAGTAGTGGGGCCATTGGACCGTGATACCCACCTTCCGCGCCCCGCAGGAGTAACTACCGTGAAACGATTGGTCCTCATTCCCTTGCTTTGCGCATTGCCGGTACTTCTTTCTGTTTCCGCCCGCGCTGCCGACGATGCTGCCGGCGCCACCGCGGTTACGGATGCACCCGCGAAGAAGGAAAGCCCTTACGTCCAGCACCAGGACGTGGTCTTCGGTGACATCGACGGCGTGGGCTTGTTGATGGATATCTTCACACCCACGGGCAAGGCCAACGGTTTAGGCATTGTCGACGTCGCCAGCGGTGCATGGTTTTCCGATCGCGGCAAGATCAATGACCATAAACGTGCCCGCATGTTCGATACGTTCTGCGGCCGCGGTTACACCGTGTTCGCAGTGCGGCCAGGCTCGCGCAATCGTTTCACGGCGCTCGAGATGCTGGACAACTTGAACCAAGGCATCCGCTGGGTCAAAGCCCATGCCGAAGAGTACAAGATCGATCCCGACTGTCTGGGCCTGACGGGCGCATCTGCCGGGGGCCATTTGGCTTGTCTCTGTGCGGCCACGGCCGCTGACGGAAACCCGGACGACCGCGATCCGCTGAAGCGTCCCAGCACGCGAGTGAAAGCCGTGTCGGTGTTCTTCCCGCCGACCGACTTCACCAATTGGGGAAAGCAAAAGGTCAGCCCAGACAATCCCGGCGGAACGTCGCGGATGATCGGCAACCTGTTGTTCACCGGCGGGATCACGACGCAGAAGAACGAAGAAGTCTACGAACAGATCAAGAAAATTTCGCCGGCCTTGAACGTATCGAGCCGGTTTCCGCCGCTCTTGGTATATCACGGCGACGCTGATCCGCTGGTTCCCTTACAGCAGTCCGAAGTACTGATCGAGGCTCTGAAGAAGGAAGGTGTTGCGGCCGAACTGATCGTCAAGCCCGGAGGCGGACATCCGTGGCCCACGATTCATGAAGAGGTCAAGGAAGTCGCCGACTGGTTCGACACGCACCTGCCGAAGTAGGCAAACCCGGCACATTGCCCGCGCGCCATAGTCGTGTATTTACGCGCGCCCAGGTTTTGGCGTTTGGCCGTCCAGGCCAGCAGGCAAATACCGGCAAGCATGTTGCACTGTGCGGGCGTGTAAACTTCCAGTGACTAAGTCAGAAGCTTCAAAGACTCTGGCCGCGTCTGCGGCAGTGAGTTCGGCTGGCAATCCGCCCACGGCATTCGGACGGACACACTAACGCTATGCGACCATCGCCTAGAAAAAGCGAGGTAAAGAACAGGCAGCAAGTTACGACCCTGTTCCTGGGCGCCGCAGTCGCCGTATCCCTGCTCGTCATGAACATTGCGCTCGCGCTGCGCAATACCCGGCAATTGAACGAGGATGCTAGTTGGGTCGGTCATACCCATGAGGTGATTGCCCGCCTGGAGCACCTGCTGTCGCTGGCGAAGGACGCCGAGACGGGACAGCGGGGCTTCCTCATTTCTGGTGACGCGCGTTATCTCGAGCCCTACGACGCGGCCGTCGCCCGCATCAATGAGACGGTCGACGAAATAGCGACTTTGACGGCGGATAACTCTCGTCAGCAAGCGACGATTCCTGCCTTGAAAGAGCATGTTGCCGCCAAGTTGCGGGAACTCGACAAGACCATCGGGATCATGACCGGCGATGGTTTCGAGGCGGCTCGGCAAGCCGTCTTGTCCGATCGGGGCCGCCAAGCAATGGACGCCCTGCGCAGCGTCGTGGGGCAAATGGTCGAACACGAACAGGACTTGCTGCGGGATCGCCGTCAGGCGTCGGAACACACGTATCGAGTGGCCGTCATCTCCGGTTTGCTATCGGGCGTCGCGGGTCTGACGGCCGTCGGGGCGTTCATCGTGCTGATGACGCGACATCTGGCTGTTCGGGCCAAGGCGTCGCAAACCATTGCCGAGCAGGCGGAACGTTGGCGCACCACGCTCTCCAGCATTGGCGACGCAGTGATCGCGACAGACTTCGATGGCCGCATTACGACCATGAATGCCGTCGCCGAGGAACTTACCGACTGGAAATGCGACGATGCAGCCGGTCAGCCTCTCGACAATGTGTTTCGCATCGTGAACGAGGATACCCGGCAGACCGTCGAGAGCCCCGCGGCCAGGGCTTTGTACCAGGGCGTTATTGTAGGATTGGCGAACCACACGGTGCTGCTTGCCAAAGATGGCACCGAGCGACCCATCGACGATAGTGCCGCGCCCATCCGTTGCAAGGACGGTGAAATTGTCGGCTGCGTTCTCGTTTTCCGCGACGTAACTGATCGGCGAAATACGGAACTACAACTGAAAGAACGCGAGCGCCAATTTCACACGCTCGCGGACTCCATTCCGCAGCTGGTATGGACGGCAAAGCCAGACGGCCACATCTTCTGGTACAACCGCCGCTGGTACGACTATACCGGTACAACGTTCGAACAAATGGAAGGCTGGGGCTGGCAGTCGCTTCACGATCCCCAATCGCTGCCGAATGTTCTAGAAAAATGGAATTCGGCCATCGCGTCAGGTCGCCCGTTCGAGATGGTGTTTCCGCTCAAGGGCAAGGATGGCACCTTCCGAACGTTTCTGACTTTGATCGAGCCGCTCTTGGACCAAGAGGGTCGCGTTGTCCAATGGTTTGGCACGAACACGGATATCACCGAGGCGGAACGCTTCGCGGCGCGTGAGCGGTTCTTACTCGGCGAAGCCGCCACGGCCAATGCCAAGTTCCGCGCGTTTTTTGATCAGGGGCCGCTTTTCGCCGGCATCATGACACTCGACGGGATTCTCATCGAGCCGAATCGCCTCTCGCTGGAAGCCTGCGGTTACACCCGAGACGAAGTCGTTGGCAAACCGTTCTGGGATTGTCCTTGGTGGAACCGCTCTGCGGCGCTAATGGATCAGATCCGGGGGGCGATTGCCCAGGCCGCAACCGGCCAGGCCTTTCGCGCCGAGATGCCCTATTTTGTTTCCGATGGCAGCGAGCGGATCGTCGACCTGGTCGTGCTTCCTATCAAGGGAGAAGACGGGAATGTTCTGTTTCTGGCGCCCACCGGCACCGACATCACCGATCGCAAACGGGCCGAGGAGGACCGGGAAAAGTTTGTCACCTTGGCGGAAACCATCACCGACTTCGTCGGTATTTGCGATCTGCAGGGCCAACCCTTCTACGTCAATAAAGCAGGCATGCGGATGGTCGGCCTGAACGAGCAGGAGCCGTTGCAGGATATCTCGGTCCGGGATTTTTTCTTCCCAGAAGATCAGCCCAAGATGCTTGACGAGTTTTTGCCGTCGGTCCTAAAAAATGGCCACGGCGAAGTTGAAGTGCGTTTCCGCCATTTTCGGACTGGCAACGCGCTGTGGATGTTGTACAAGGTTGTCGCGCTGGTCGACTCGCATGACAACTGCGTCGGGCTGGCGACCGTCAGCCGGGACATCACGCAACGTCGCGATCTGGAGAACAATCTGCGACAGTTGGCCTCGGACCTTTCCGAGGCCAATCATCGGAAGGATGAGTTCTTGGCGACCTTGGCGCACGAGTTGCGCAATCCTCTCGCGCCGATTCGCAACGGTCTGCAGTTAATGAAGCTGGCCGACGGCGACACAGACACCGTCAAAGAGGCCCGAGCGCTCATAGAGCGCCAGGTGGCACAGATGGTCCGGCTGGTCGACGACCTGTTGGATGTCAGTCGTATCACGCGAGGAAAGATCGATCTTCGTCGCGAACATGTCGACATAGCGTCGATTGTTCAGCAAGCTGTGGAAACAAGCCGCCCTGCGATCGAATCCTCTCAGCAAGAGTTGAAGATAGAGTTGCCGTCGCAGCCCATCTATTTGCATGCTGATCCCGTCCGAATGGCGCAAGTGTTCAGTAATTTGCTCAACAACTCTGGCAAGTACAGCGAGCCGGGAGGCTGCATTTCGATCGTGGTCGAGCGACAGGGACCCGCGGCGGTGATCTCGGTGAAAGACACCGGCATCGGAATCCCTCCGGACATGCTGCCAAAAATTTTCGATATGTTCACGCAAATCGATCGATCATTGGACAGGTCCGACGGCGGGCTGGGGATCGGTTTGACGCTTGTCCGACGATTGGTCGATTTGCATAACGGTTCGGTGCAGGCAAATAGCGCTGGGCCAGGCCAAGGAAGTGAATTCATCATCCGGCTCCCGATTGTCGTCGAAATTCCTGAACAGTTGCCCGAGCCCGCCGTCACCGAGCAGAAACTTGTCGACGCGAGCCGCATTCTCGTGGTTGACGATAATCGCGATTCGGCCACGTCGCTGGCCTTGTTGTTAAAGGCCGCGGGTAACGACACGCAGATCGCACACGATGGCCTGGCAGCGGTCGAATTGGCGGACTCTTTTCGGCCCGATGTGATCCTGCTTGATATCGGCCTGCCTCGGCTGAACGGTTACGAAGTCGCCCGCAGGATTCGGGGGCAGACATGGGGCCAGGGTATGATCCTCGTCGCCCTGACGGGATGGGGCCAAGACGATGATCGGCGGAAGTCCAAAGAAGCCGGCTTCGACGGCCACATGGTCAAGCCGGTGGGCTATGCCGCGCTGGT
Organism: Pirellulales bacterium; assembly: GCA_036490175.1. Lineage (NCBI taxonomy): Bacteria > Pseudomonadati > Planctomycetota > Planctomycetia > Pirellulales > Pirellulales bacterium. The sequence continues at coordinate 41,677 of DASXEJ010000082.1, forward strand.
AAAAACCTTGAACGAATTGCGCGCAAAGCCGGATTGATCCAGATCGCAGCCGAGTCGCGCGCAGTGATCCGGCCGCTCAAATCCTGACGAAGATGCGCTGTCGATACAGCCACAAGCAGACCAGCCACATGGCGAATAGTACCAGCACGTGCTCGACGATGGGCACATAAGCTGCGCCCAGGTGCAGCCCGTCAGCCACCTGGTGATACAGTTCCTGACCGAAATGGATTTTCAACCGCGTGTTAAACCAGTTGCGCAGCAGGCCGTACATCACGTACATCACGATCGAATTCATCCCGACCACCAAAAACGGAAAGCTCCAGCGGCGCAATCCGGCGATGTCGATCACGCCGTAGAAGCCCGCCAGCATCCATAACGTCCAGCCGGTCGAAAAGATGGCCCAACTGGGCGTCCAAATGATTTTCACGATCGGGCAGATGCCGGCCACGTCCAGGAGCTTGCCGACCAATAGCGCCGCCAGCCCGCTTCCGGCCAGGATCCAGAACTTAGCGGATTTACTGCGAGGTCCGCGCAACAACTCGCCCGTCATGAGCCCGAAGATCATCGTGGCCAGCGACGGGATGAAGTTCAGCGTTGGATAGCCAGAGCCTTCGTAGGCGAACGGCTTCGCACGCGAGAATTGATTCAGAAACCAGACATCGAAATTCGCCGCGGCGTTGGTCCCTTTGTCCCAGTGCGCGGCGAACCCGGTCAGGTGCGGCCATTCGGTTCCGACGCCTACGCTCTTGTAGTCGAAATCATCAGGCGGCAGTGGATAAGCCGCGAACCATCCCCAATAGCCGACCAGTATCAGTGCGGCCGCCACTCCTTGTACCCAGCGCGGTCTGTTCCACAGCAGGAACAAGAACGTATAGCCCAGGCCGATCTGCGACACGACGTCCATGAACGTATAGTTCGTCTGCGTGCCGCCGCCAGAGCGCAGGAAGATACCCAATAGCACCAGCACGATCGAGCGGTATATCGCATGCCCCAGCATCCGGCCGTAAGACTGGCCATGGGCAGCACGGGCCGCATAAGAATAAGCCATGGCCACGCCGACCATGAACATGAACGACGGTTGGATCAAGTCCCAAAATGCGCATCCCAGCCAACTGACGTGATGGAAGTGATAGCCGAGCGTCGTCCAAACTTCGCTGTCGGGAAATGATTTGCGGGCAACCTCATAGATTCCCAACCCGCCCGAGGCCATCACCAGCATGATGAACCCTCGATAGGCGTCAAGCGAGACAAGCCGTTGGTCCCCTTTGACGGGCGCAACAACGGGGCGATTGGCCGTGGTCGGAGCGGACGAAGCGACGGTGGCAGGGGCGGCATTCATTTGTCATTACGTGCGAGAGAATGCGGTTAGAACCATCTCAGTGTACCGCCAATACGGATGGTGCGCGCGCGAGTCGCCGCATGGCGGTATCAGCGGTTACGAGAGAACAATGCACCTGCCAGGCCGCTTACACCAGTTCCCTGATCGGTTCTCCGTCGCCCAGAATCGGCGTCGGCCGGCCGGCCAGATCGACGAAGGGCCGTCGGTAGTCGATGCCCAAGTGCCGGTACATCGTGGCCAGTAGATCCTGCGGAGTGAGTGGCCGATCGGCCGGGAATTCTCCCTTGGAATTGGTCGCGCCAATGACCTGTCCCATGCGCAGCCCGCCGCCAGAGACTAGCGCCGCCTGGGCGCCCGGCCAATGGTCGCGGCCGATCAATCCGTCGCGCTCCACCAGCCGCGGCGTGCGGCCAAACTCGCCGGCAGCGACAATCAGAATCCGCTCCGACAGCCCACGATCGTAAACGTCCTCGATCAACGCTGATAAGCCCTGATCCATGAACGGGGCGCGATAACGCATGGCGTCGGCCAGGTCCCAACGCGTGATCGGGTTGATGTGATCGTCCCAACTGAAATAACGATCGCTGAGCGTGGGCGCGAGCGCGTCGATCGTCACCACCGCCACGCCGGCCTCGGCCAGACGCCTCGCCAACAGAAAACTCTGTCCCCACAAGTGCCGTCCGTAGCGATCACGCACCTGATCATTCTCATCGCTAATGTCAAAGGCATTGGCGACCGAGGGATTCGTCAGCATCCGCAAGGCCTGGCCCCGGAATTCGTCGACGCCGTCGAGCGAACCGCCAAGATCCAAGTCGCGTCGCAATCGGTCGAATTGCGGCAGCAACCCACGCCGCTGGTCGAGCCGTCCGGCATCAACGCCGGCAGCCAACGACAAGTTGGGTGGCTTATATCCCTTATCGGAAGGATCGCCGGCGGCCACCGCCGAGTGAGACAACCCCAGATACGTCGGCCGCGTCATGAATGGCTGCCGTGGAATGCCGACATAGTTAGGCAGACCATCGGGCCGGCTGCCGCGCAGCTTACTGGCCACCATGCCAAAATCGGGATGCTCGCTCCGCGCGGTCGAAGTAGGGTCAGGCCGCTCGGGCGTTTTGCCGGTGAGCAGCTCGATCGATCCATCGTTGTGCGCCGACATGTCGTGGTGCAGCGAACGAATCAACGAGATGCGCGAGCCGTGCCGCGCCTGCCGTGGAAACAACTCGCAGAGGTCCAGGCCCGGCACATCGGTCGCAATCGGGCGGAAGGGGCCACGATATTCGGCCGGCGCCTGCGGCTTCAGATCGTACGTCTCCAGATGGCTGGGCCCACCCCACATCCAAAACAGAATCACGGATGTGTTGCGCGTGGACTCGCCGGCGCGGGCCCGCGCGGCCAGCAACTGGTCGAGCCCCAATCCCCCCATACCGAGCGCCCCCGCGCGCAAGAACTCGCGGCGCGGCAGCGGGCCAGGGCAGAAAAAATTCATCGCACGACTTCCCAGGGGTGTGCGGCTGTGGGCGGGAACAAAATTTCACGCTTGCGGGCGGGTCCACAAACCTGCGACCGTCAGCCGTCGCCATATAGGACGCCGGGCTAGTTCGCAGGGCTGCGGCAAACTCCAGTAGTCTGCGGGGAACCACATTGTTTCGAGTCCGCGAAGGTAGGTCAACTTTTTGCCTGCGCGGGTGGCTGATTAATGCGTGCGCCCTGGGATATTGTATTTTTGAGCCGCAGCGTCCGTTGCGATGATCGCCAATCTCGGAGGACCGCCGCCATGTATCTCGCTCATCGGAAACGTGCGTTCCCACAGTCGCCCATCGCGAGGATCTCGGCATAGCGTGTCCCAGCCCGACTACTCATGTGCGAGCTTGCCAACCTGGATGTCGACAGTTCGAGTCCGTTTGCCCGCTTTATTTTACGGGGACGATGCATGTCCCGTGCACGCCGGCCCATCGCTAGCGTGCTGCTGCGCGCAATTTGTTGAGTAAGACCATCGGGACTGGTAGGCCAAGCAACACAAAATAGGCGTCGATGTGCTGATAGATCACTTGCTCGATGAATGTATTCATGGCGACATTCACCGAGCCAACGAGCGGCAGTACCTTTTTCTGAATCTGTTCGTAGCAATCGTCGGCCACAGCGGCCGAGACAAGACGCACGAGCGTTTTCGTCCAGAACGGTGTCTTGATGCTCGGTTCGTAAATGCTGTTGATCGCTGTCATGTCGTGGACATTCCATACGCGCGGCACGACGTCCAACGAGTTCCAAATGCGGCGCGTGTTGGCACCAAGTCGCTGATCGAAGTAGTCCGCCCATGCGCTGTTGCCGGTGGCGGGTCCTGCATAGCAGAAAGCGCGAACCGCCGCCTTGTTCGTCGGATCCCAGCGATTCGGGCCAATGACGTTCGGTCCCTGGGTATCGGCTAACAACAATGCGGCCGTGGCCGCCAAGGCGCCGCCTAGGCTATGGCCGGTGACTGTGACTTCGACATTTCCCCCGCTTGCGGCAACAGTCTTGGTCAAGAAGTCCATCAGCGTCTGACCCGCTCCCGGAATCCCGTAGCAGGGTTTGACACCTAGCAGGATTGCCAGACTCAAGGCATCGGAGTTAGAAATTCGAGCGCCTGGCGGAGGCACCCCATAGGTCCACGCCGTTGTATTGAGGACCATGAAATCCTCGAAAAGCCAATCGGTGAGCTCGTACGGATTTGTGCTGCTGAGAGCAAGGACATATCGGGACCGGTCGCTCGTGTTTTGAGCGATGTAGAAGACATCGTCCGTGTGTCGCGCAATTAGCGGGAACTTAAAAACCGTCGGGCCCCACACCAAATCCCAATCGCCAGCCACCGCCGGCTCGGAGGCGAGGTGTTGACGCACATTCTGGCAGAGTTGGACCTCGGTGCCGCAATCGGTGCCGGTAATTGTCTCCCCGAGGTCCGAAATGAAGGCCAAGGTGAGCATCGTCTGTTCGTCGGAAAATGCCATTTTAGCAGTCTCTCGAAATAATGCGTGTCGTTAGGCGAGATCCACGTGCGTAAGGCACTAGTACTTTCGCCATTTCGTGGCTGGATTACCGAATAACAGCGCGAAGAGTCGAGACCGATGCGCCGCGTAGCAACACGTATATTGCCCCCGATGGCGCGGGCCGTGCGCCGGCGGTCTCTCGATCTCACGTCGGCCAGTGACAGACTGCGGAAAATACACCGGGGTCATCGCCCGTCGTGTAGTAAGAATGGCGGCGCTCTCTGACAACAAGCTGGCCACGCCGCAGTTGCCAGTCTTCATAGAGATGAAGCGCCACCGTTACATACGGCGATCGACGGCCAGCCGCAACGTGCCGATGGGCGTAATTGCTCATAGTGACATTTCACGCGGCAGGCGTGAGGAATTCCCTTTGCCAATAGAGCGCATGCGACTGTCGGATGCGTTGAATGAACCGGTCGCAACGCAACGGCTTTCCGTCATCTCTGCGCCATTTGTCGAGCGATACCAGTGCTCTCATGGCCTCTAATCCAATCACCTACCACAAGCCAGTAGCGACTACGGGGTGGGAAGGTACAACAGCAATAATTGTCAGCGCGCGGCTACCAAGCAGGTTAGCCGTGCCACCAATCCACTAAGAACAAGTCTTCAAATTGCCTGAATCGATGAAAAACGTTACGACTCCGCCCTCTTGGTTCTCAAGTCAAGGAAGACGGAGCCGTAACAATGAGTGCGAATTATCCCAGCGATTTGACGGACGGACAATGGCAATGG